>CAZEOR010000108.1:0-7855 GCA_964513695.1 uncultured Thiobacillus sp. | reverse complement strand
ACTTGCTGTAGAGGACTTTCGGACGCGGGTTCGATTCCCGCCGGCTCCACCATTTATCAGGCAGCAAAATCAGTACCATGCAGAACCGAACGACCGCGCGGTGCACCAGCACTGGCGCGGTTTTTCGTTTCTGTCCCGGAATGTCCGGGACTGTTCTTGCAGGTTTTCAACGATGTACGCCCGCTTCTGGTCGCGGCTTCTGACCGAACAGGGGATGCTGCCAGGGGGTATCCCCAGACCTCGAACATCAAGGGATCGCCACTTCCAGCAATATCCGCGCCGCCCAGTCGTCCCCCGGCCGCGACAGGCCCACCGCCGGGAACATGCGATGGGGCACCAGGGCCGGCAGCACCGCCTGCACGTCCTCGGGCTGCACGAAACCCCGGCCTTCCAGATAGGCCCAGGCCTGGGCGGCGCGCAGCAGGCCCAGGCCGGCCCGGGGCGAGAGGCCGGCGGCGAAGCGGGCGTCGTTGCGGCTGGCGGCGACGAGGGCTTGCAGGTAGTCGAGCAGGGCGTCGGAGACATGCACTGCTTTCGCGGCCCGCTGCTGTTCCACGAACTCGGCCGGCGTCAGCACCGGCGCGAGCTGGGCGAGCAGGTCGCGGCGGTCCTCGCCGCGCAGCAGGGCGCGTTCCGCTTCCCGTTCCGGAAAGCCCAGGCGGATGCGCAGCAGGAAACGGTCGAGCTGGGATTCCGGCAGCGGGAAGGCGCCGATCTGGTCGCCCGGATTCTGGGTGGCGATGACGAAGAAGGGCGAGGGCAGGGGCCGGGTTTCCCCTTCCACGCTCACCTGGCCTTCCTCCATGGCTTCCAGCAGGGCGCTCTGGGCCTTGGGGCTGGCCCGGTTGATCTCGTCGGCCAGGATCACCTGGGCGAAGATGGGGCCGGGGGGGAAGCTGAACTTGCCGCTCTCCCGGTCGTAGATGGCGGCGCCCAGGATGTCGGCGGGCAGCAGGTCGCTGGTGAACTGAATGCGGTGGAAATCCAGGCCCAGGGTGCGGGCCAGGGCGTGGGCCAGGGTGGTCTTGCCGACGCCGGGCACGTCCTCGATGAGCAGATGGCCGCGGGCCAGCAGGCAGGCGAGGCACAGGCGGACCTGGGCATCCTTGCCCAGGACGATTGTGTTGATCTGGTCGAGGGCGCGGGAAAGGGCGGGGTTCATTGTGGGTTCTCGTGACGTTTGCTGGATGGTAATCCGCCCCGCGCTACCGCTCACATCTGCCGGAACAGATGGGCGTAGGCGCGGCTGACCGCCAGGATTTCAGGACGGTCGCGCAACTCCAGGCGCAGGCGTCCGGCCAGATCCCGCCGCGCGGCCTTGATCTGGCCCACGTTGACCACTGTGCCGCGATGGATCCGCCAGAAGGCTTCCGGGTCCAGCTGGGGCAGCAGATCCTTCAGGGGGGTGCGCAGCAGGAACTCCCGGTCGCGGGTCAGTACGCTGGTGTATTTGTCGGCGGACTGGAAACAGCAGACCTCCACCACTGCCACCAGATGCAGGGTTTCGCCCACCTGGACGCGCAGCCAGCGCAGGGGCTCGCCCCTGGCGGCCGGCTCCACGAGGGCGCGCAGGCGGGCGAGCAGGTCCGCGTCCGGCACCGGCGCGGATTGGCGCAGGCGGTCCAGGCATTTCATCAGGCGGGCGTCGGAGACGGGTTTCAGCAGGTAGTCCACCGCTGCCTGCTCGAAGGCCGCCACCGCGTGTTCGTCGTGGGCGGTGACGAACACCACGCGGCAGCCGGACGGCGCGGCGGTGGCGGCCTCCAGGCCGGAGAGACCGGGCATGCAGATGTCCAGGAAGGCGGCGTCCGGAGCCAGGTCGATCAGCGCCCGGCGCGCGGCGGGACCGTCGTGGACCATGGCGGCGATCTCCAGTTCCGGCCACAGCCGCTTCAGGCGCCGGGCCAGATCGTCGGCCAGCAGGGGTTCATCCTCGGCGATCAGGGCGCGCACGGCAGTTCCAGTTCCACGCTGACGCCGCCCTGGGCGTTGCCGGCCACCCGCATCCGGCCGGCGTCGCCGAACAGGGCGGCGAGGCGGGCGCGCACGTTGTCCAGGCCGGTGCCGCTGCCCGGGGCGGCGCCGGCACGGTCCAGGCCGACGCCGTCGTCGCCCACCTCGATGTTCAGGCGGCCATCCTCCACCCATGCGTCGATCCACAACCGGCCGCCGCCCAGCTTGGGTTCGATGCCGTGTTTCACCGCGTTCTCCAGCAGGGGTTGCAGGAGCATGGGCGGAATGTCCGCGCGTCGTGCCTCGGGTGTGACATCGATGCGCCAGGCCAGGCGCGGGCCGAAGCGGATGGCGAGGATTTCCAGCCAGTTTTCCAGCAGGCGCAGTTCGTCGTCCAGGCGGGTCCGTTCCTGGCGGGAGCGGGCCAGAGCCACGCGCAGCCAGTCGATGAGCCGATCCAGCAGTTGGCCGGCCCGGGGCGGGTCGGCCTCGATCAGGCTGGCGAGATTTGCCAGGGTGTTGAACAGGAAGTGGGGTTCGATCTGGGCCTGGAGCAGCTTGAGGTGGGCCTCGGCTTCCCGGCGCGCGCGCTCGGCCTCGTCCAGGCGGCGCTGGCGCACTTCCCGGTCCAGCCTGCGGATGCGCTCGGCCAGCAGGAAGACCGTGCTGCCGATGATCCCGAACATGAGGCCGATGGCCAGGCTTTGCCACAGCTTGTCGGTCGGCAGCGGCATGCCGGCAAGCCAGGCGGCGACATGGTTGCCCAGCAGCACGCTCAGGGGCAGGGCGGCGGCGAGCCCCGCCCAGCGCCGCCAGCCCGGCCGCGGCCCAAGGATCAGCGGCACATTGACCAGGGCGATGGCGATGCCGATGCACTGGGAGAACAGCAGGTTGATCCAGAAGCCGTGGCCGAAATCGATCACCGTCAACAGCACGGCGATGGCGGTGTTGAAGAGGAGCAGCAGGAGGATGCCGGCGAGGGCGTTCTTCATGGCCGGATTCTCGATTCCGCCTCAGGGCAGCGCAAGGCGCAGGCCCAGGGTCAGGCCGCGTTCGATCAGGCTGGCGAACTCCCGCCTCGGTCCGCCCGTGTTCAACACGGCCAGGGCGAACAGGCTGAGCCGGCCGTTGATCGCATGCTCGCCGTAGCCCGCAAGTTCGTTGCCGCCGTCGTCCAGGTTGCGGCTCAGCATCAGGCGCCAATAGTCGTCGCCCTCCAGCAGGTTGTTCTGCCAGACCAGGTGCAGGTAGCCGCGGTTGAGCAGGGGCGGCGCACCGGCCAGGGCCATCCCGGCGCTGGGCGGGCCGGCGGCGGCGCGGGCGAAGTAGGCCCGGCTTCCGGCACGGCTGAAGCCGTGGCCGTCATGCAGGTATTCCAGGGTGAGGCTATGCCCGCTCTCCAGGGTCAGGGTGGCGCCGACCAGGCCGGTGGCGCGCCGGGGCGATTCGGCCGCCACCGTGAAGGGCTGGGCGGCGTCGGCGGGGGAGCGCAGGGCGCCGGCCCGGGTGGACGAGGACAGCTCGCCGTAGACCAGCCAGGCGTCGTCCAGGGTGTGCTGGAGATGGACGCCGGCGAACAGGCCGCGCCCATCCGGCTTCGCCAGGGCCAGACCACCGGCCCAGTCGTCGCCGCGCAGATCGGCCTTGGCCAGCCAGGTATGGCGCCAGGGGTCCGAAGGCGGCGCGTCGTGGCCGCTGCCGGTGACGCGGGACAGGCTCAGGGAAAAGCGCCGGTCAGGCGTCCAGGCCAGCTTTGCGGCGTCCACGCCGGAGAGTTCGCGCAGGGGATTGGCGCGGCCGTTGTCGAAATAGAAGGGACTGGAAGGCGAGCGGAATTGGGCCGGCCCCCAGTTCATCACTTCCCGGCCCAGGGAGGCGGCCCAGGTGTCGGCCAAAGTGGCGCGGGCCTGCCATTGGGCCAGATAGGCATCCCGGTCGTCCTCGCCGGTTTCGTGGCGGATCGACAGGATGGGGCGCAGGGCCAGGCGGAAGCCGTCGCTCTCCGCTCTCAGGTTGAGGCGGGCTTCGCCGGTGAGCATGTTGTCGGGTAGCCGGGCGATCCTGTTGCCGGGGTTGAGCACGCTGTCGCCGGTCAGGCTGCGGATTTCCGGGTAGGCGTAGAGGGCGGCGTCCCAGGTGGTGTCCGCTTGGGCCGGGAGGGGGTGGCACGGGAGGATGCATAGGAGAGCCGCGGCCATCCACGACCACACCGTCTGGCTTCCCGTCCCCCCCGTTGGAAAAGGGGGGCGATGGGGGATTTCTCCTGGCCGGCTCTTGCTGACACCCACGGGAATCCCCCCCGGCCCCCCTTTTCCAAAGGGGGGGATGCCGGGCGTGGAGGGTTGAAAGTTCACTGCTTTTCTCCAGGTTTGAATCCCGAAACCGGTGCGCTGTTCACTTTGGCCTCCACGTCACAGAAACCGCTTCCCCCCTTTGCAAAAGGGGGGTTAGGGGGGATTTGTCGTTGCCGGCCTGAGAAGTCCGGGTTGGACTCCCCCACACCTCCGCTTCTCCAAAGGCGGGTGTCATGGAGGCGGTTGTCGAAACCTTCATTGCATTTGTCCCTGTTTCACTGCATCTGCCCCAACTCGAAATCCGAGTCCGGCACCTTGCGCACCCGCGCGCCCTCATAGCGCATGTCGGTATGGTCGTCGGTGAGGGCGTCCCGGATCAGCATGCGGCTGACGAAGGGGATGCGGCGGCCCTCGAAACGGATCTCCTGGCCGTATTCGAACAGGGCGGTCTTCAGCAGCTTGCCGGAGAGGGAGTAGAACTCGGCCTTGACGGCCACCTCGCGTTTTTTCGAGACCCAGTAGCGCACCCGGTCGTAGGTGGCGCGCTTGTGCTTCGCCGTCAGTTCCAGGACAAGGCAGGCCTCGCCGTTGATCGTTTCTTCACCCGCCAGGGTGGCGTTGTAGTCGGCGGCGTAGTTGGTGGCGGCGATGTCGCCGTTGGACGCCTGGCCGGTCATGCGCTGGCGCGGTGAGACGGGGATGGGCTTGGCCAGGCCGGTCTTGGTGAGCCACATATTGCGCCCCACCTGAAGGATTTTGGCGCCCCGGAAGCGGGCCGGCTCCAGGGTTTCCGCGACGCTGGCATCGTCCACCGCGCGCACCTCCAGGGTCTGCGCCTCCCGCTGGCGTCCGTTTTCCCAGGGTTCCACATGGATGCTCCAGACGATGCCCGGCAGGCCGCCGCCCCGCGCCTGGTCGGCGCGTTCCAGCAGGGTTTGGGCGTCGGGGGCGGCGAAGGCGAGGGAGGGTAGCAGAGCAAGAAAAAGGAGGATGAGGCGAGTCATGGTG
The DNA here is from genome assembly GCA_964513695.1 of uncultured Thiobacillus sp. Lineage (GTDB taxonomy): Bacteria > Pseudomonadota > Gammaproteobacteria > Burkholderiales > Thiobacillaceae > PFJX01. The sequence continues at coordinate 2,600 of CAZEOR010000108.1, read as the reverse complement.
TAACTCCGCTGTGGTTTCCCTGGCGTAGCGCTGTCTTCCCCCCTTTGCAAAAGGGGGGCCAGGGGGGATTCGTCGTTGTCGGCCGGGCAAGCCAGGTATGGAATCCCCCCCAACCCCCCCTTTGGAAAAGGGGGGAGTCGCTCAGGGGGAGCCGAAGCGGCACGCGATTCAAACATGTCCCAGCGCCTCGATGATGGGTTGCCGCGCCGCGCGGCGGGCGGGCAGCCAGGCGGCGAGGGCGCCCACGCTCGCCATCATCAGGGCGGTGAGCAGGGTGCGGGCAAGATCCAGGTCCACCAGCAGGGGAACCGGTGCGGTCTGGTTGGGCGGCACGTAGGAAATGCCGGAAATGTTGATGCCGTGGCGCACCGCCAGGGTCAGCAGCAGGCCGGTGAGGCAGCCGATCAGGGCGAGCAGGGCCGCCTCGCCCACGAACAGGCGTACCACGCCGCCGCGCTTGAGGCCCACGGCGCGCAGGGTGCCGATCTCCCGGGTGCGTTCCACCACGGTCATGCCCATGGAATTGGCCACGCTCATGACCACCACGGTGAGGACGATGCTGAAGATGAAGCCGAAGATCATGTCGAACATGCCGTGCACCTGGGTGTAAAAGGCGGACAACTCGTCCCAGGTTTTGATCTCGACGTCGTGGCCCGCGGCCTTCAACCGCTCCAGCAACCGGGCTCGGGCCGCCCCGGTTTGCGTGACGTCGTCCAGCAGGATGGTCAGACGGTCGGCGCGTCCTTCCGCGTCGTACAGGGAGCGCACCAGGGCCAGGGGCATGAAGGCGTAGAGATCGTTGGTGCTGGCGTTGCCGGTGTTGAACACGCCCCCCACCGTCACGTCCAGCGCGTTGGCCTGGCCGGACAGGGTGTTGGACAGCAGCGCCGCCTGTCCATCGGGTGCCAGGTGCAGCAGGTCGGCCAGGCCCCGGGCCAGGGCCACCGTGTCGAGCTTCGCGGGATCGAGGGATTGCACGCCGCCGTCGCTGTCCACCTCGGGCGCCAGCCGCATTTCCCGGCGCATGCCCGCGTGTAGCTCCCGCGCCGCCGCCGGCTCCACGCCCTCGGCGACGAAGATGGTGCTGGCGCGGCCGTTGGAAACGATGCCGGACAGGGTGAGGCGCGGCGTCACCAGCGCCACGTGGGGATCGCGCTTCACCAGGGCGGTGATGCGTGCCACCTCGTCGAGGCTGAGCAGGTAGCGTTCCGGGTCCAGCTTGCCTTCCGTGCTCATGCCCCGCCTGGACAGGGTCAGGTGGCCCAGCAGCTCCCCGTGGATGGCTTGCAGCGACAGGCCGCGATAGATGTTGTGGGTATAGCCCGCGAACAGGGCGATGGCCGCGAAGCCCAGGGCGATGGCCAGCAGGGTGACCAGGCTGCGCCGGCGGTTGCGCAGCAGGCCGCGGAAGGAAAGGGAGAGGGAGTTCATGGTGCGAGTTCCCTTGAGGGTGATGCAGAGGCGCGATGGGACGACGGTGCCGCAACCGGTCCCCCCCTTTGGAAAAGGGGGGCTAGGGGGGATTCCAGGGAAGTGATGTGAGCGGTCGGCTGCGAAATCCCCCCCAACCCCCTTTTTCGAAAGGGGGGAGTACCAGCGGTGCCCATGGGCGAGTTCTGTTCGCGCCTCACGCCACCACCTCGTCCCGTTCGATGCGCCCGTCCCGCAGCAGCACCTTGCGGTCCACGTGGTCCAGCAGGCGCGGGTCGTGGGTGGTGAACACGAAGGTGACGCCGTGGGCGCGGTTCATCTGGCGCATGAGGTCCACCACCATGCGGCTGTTCTCCGAATCCAGGTTGGCGGTGGGTTCGTCGGCGATCACCAGGCGCGGCCGGATCGCCAGGGCGCGGGCGATGGCGACGCGCTGGCGCTGGCCGCCGGAAAGCTGGTCGGGACGGGAGGCGGTGAAGCGTTCCAGGCCCACCTCGGCCAGGGCCTGGCCGGCCCGTTGCCGCGCCTCCGTTTTCCCCGCGCCCCCGATCTGCATGGGCAGCATGACGTTTTCCAGGGCCGAGAGCACCGGCACCAGGTTGAAGTTCTGGAACACGAAGCCGATGCGCCGGCCGCGAAATTCGGTGAGGGCGTCGTCGCCCAGGGTCAGGCTGTCCTCGTCCTCGAACCACACCCCGCCCTCGCTGGGCGCATCGATCAGGCCCAGGATGTTCATGAGCGTGGACTTGCCGCTGCCTGACGGCCCCCATACCGCCATGAACTCGCCGGCATGGATGTCCAGGGAGACGCCGGCCAGGGCTTCCACCACGGTTTCGCCGAGATGGAAATGCCGGCGCACGTCACGCAGTCGGGCCAGGGGGGTGGGTGTATCCGCTTCGTTCATCGTGAATTTCCATTACCAGGGGCGATGACGAAAAGATAGGAACCCGCTTCCTTGCTGGCGAGGGGTTTGCGACGAATCGACGGAATCGGGGCGTGAACCGCATTCCGGCTTCCGGGACGAATTGGCGATAATCGCGCCACACGATAACGACGAGGTAACCCGGCTCATGCGCGCCGCCCAGGAAAACCACTTCATTACCCACGACGGCACCGAGCTGTTCTACCGCCACTGGCCCGCCGCCGGCCCCGCGGACAAGGCCATCGTT
>CAZEOR010000107.1:0-7950 GCA_964513695.1 uncultured Thiobacillus sp. | reverse complement strand
TGGATGCTGAACTGGAGGCAGACCGGCTCACCCGCGCCGCCACGCGGGCCGCGCCCCGTGACGGCCAGCCCCACTTCGCCCGATTCGGTGAATTTGATGGCATTGCCCAGAAGATTGATGAATATCTGGCGCAGTCTGGCCGGATCGCCGCGTACGAATCGGGGGGTATCGAGACCCAGGTCATAGGTCAATTCCAGATCCTTGAGTATCGCGCGGGGTGCCAGCGATTTCAGGGTGTCGCCGATCAGGTCGATCAGATCGAACTCGGTATCCTGGATATCCAGCTTACCGGCTTCGATCTTGGAGAAATCCAGGATGTCGTTGATGACCGTGAGCAGGTGCTCGGCGGAGGATTTCACCAGGGACAGATATTCCCGTTGCTCCCGATCAAGGTCGGTTTCCAGGGCCAGATCCACCATGCCGATGATGCCGTTCATGGGGGTGCGGATCTCGTGGCTCATGTTCGCCAGGAACTCTCCCTTGAGCCGGCTGGCGTTCTCCGCTGCGCCGCGCGCCTGTATCAATTCTTCGTTGAGCCGGGATAGCGCCTTCTTCTGCTGTTCCGCTTCTTGCAGAGCCTGGCTCAGTTCCGAAGTCCGGGTCTTGATCATGGCATCCAGTTCGGAAGCCAGGCGGCGCAGGCTCTGGTTGCTCTGGTAGAGATCGAGGGACTTCTCTTCCAGGATACGTTCCGCCTCCTTGCGCGCGGTCCGTTCCCGTTCGAAACGCTGTTTCCAGACGTCTTCGCTCATGGACTGATCCGTGTGACGAAGAACCGGGCCTGGGCTCCAGAGCCCTCGATGGGCGCTTCCCGTGCCACCCGCGCGCGATCGCCGAAGTGGTGCACGCAACCCTCAATGAGGCCCTGGGCCAGATCAGCGAAGGGATGCACCGATATATAGGTCATGACCAAACCATCCGTGCGCTGTTCCACCTCGAAACTGGGAAGTTCGGCGTCAGGATAGAGCTTGCGCACCTCGGCATGGATGACGTCCTCGATGCCGGCAAGAAATTGAATGCTGTCGGTCACGTCTTTGAAAAACCGGGGATAGGCCTGGGCAAAACGGCCAAACAAGTGTTTTCCGTAAGCGCGCACCAGATCCGGCGCGGGCGTTCCGCTTGCCTCGGCCAGGGCATCCACGAGGGCAAGCATTTCGCCATGGGGATAGGTACCCACGGAGGTATAGGCTCCGGTCACACCGGCGCGCTCGATAAGCCTGTCCACCATTTCCTGGGACCAGATGTTTTCCACCATCTCCAGGAATTCCGTGAAAACCATGCCCTTCATTGCGCGTCTCCCGCCGGAACATGGCTGATGGCTTGGGCAATCGCCAGCTTCAGTTCCCCGAAATTGATCGGCTTCGCGACATAACCGTCCGCCCCTTCCCTCAGAAAGCGTTCCCTGTCGCCCTGGATGGCATGGGCAGTCAGGGCGATGATGGGCGTACGGGACCGACCGGTTTCCTGCTCCCGGATATGCTTGATGGCGGTAAGCCCGTCCATCTCGGGCATCATCATGTCCATCAGGATAATGTCGAAACGCTCGGGGGAATATGCCGCGATGGCTTGGCTCCCGTCCGTGACCTCGGTGACGCGATGGCCCAGCTTCTCCAGAAGAGAAACAGCCAGCTTGCGGTTCACGGCATTGTCTTCCGCCAGCAGGATACGCAGCCCCGTGACTGAGGCGGCAATCTGCTCCGATATCGCCCTGCCCTCCATTGCACCCCAATCTTCGTGATCCACATCCTCCACGGTCGGCTCATAGGCCAGGGAGAAGTGGAAACGCGCTCCCTGGCCCACTTCGCTTTCCACCCACATTCGACCGCCCATCAACTGGACCAGTTTGTGGGAGATGCTCAGCCCGAGCCCGGTCCCACCGTATTTCCGGGTAATGGAACCATCCGCCTGGGTGAAAGCATCGAAGATGGTTGTCAGCTTGGACGGCGCGATGCCGATACCCGTATCCGCGACACAGAAATGCAGGCAATGGGGGCCCTCGCACTCCCCCCTTTCCACAGACACTGTCACCCCACCCCGCTCGGTGAACTTGATGGCATTTCCCAGCAGATTGACCAGAACCTGGCGCAAACGGGTGGAATCGGCATGGAGATAACCGGGTAAACCGGATGCCATCTCCAGCGTCAGCGTCAGGGCTTTTTCCTTGGCTCGGCCTTCCATGGCGCGCAGAATTTCCGAAAGGAAACTCCCCAGCGAAAAATCGACCGGCGCGATATCGAGCTTGCCGGCCTCTATCTTGGAGAAGTCCAGGATGTCGTTGATGATGGACAGCAGGTGATTGGCTGAGGATTTTGCCAGTTCCAGGTACTCCCGCTGTTCACCACTAAGTTCGGTGTCAAGGACCAGTTCGGTCATGCCTATCACCCCGTTCATGGGGGTTCGTATCTCGTGGCTCATGTTGGCCAGGAACTCGCTCTTCATCTGGTTGGCCGCTTCGGCTGCCTCTTTGGCACGACGCAATGCTTCTTCATTCTGCTTGCGCGCCGTGATGTCCCGTGCAACAACGATGCGGTAAGGCATTCCATGGAGTGTGAAACGGGAAAGGGTTGCATCGCTGGGAAATATCCGCCCGTCCCGACGGATCGCGTTGGTCTCCGTCAAGACCTTGTCCCCCTTGCCTTCATGGGTCAATTCATCCCAATCCGGGAACAACGAGGCCGTATTCAGGCCCACCATCTCGTGCTCCAGATAGCCAAACAAATCACAGGCGGCGGCATTGACGGTCTCGATCATGCCATCGGCGTTGATTGTGAGCAGGGCATCGGAAATGTTGCCGAATACCGCTTCAAGACGCTGTTGCGCCGCAGTCGCCGACATCTCCTTCGTATAAAGCCAAAGCGAAGTTTCGTTGAGGGCATGGACCAGAGACTCGATTTCCTGGGGGCCCTCGTATGCAGGCATCTGTTCACCCAAATGGCGGGTGAGCTCCCCGGCGAAGCGGGATGAGGCACGGATGGCCGCTACGGGCCGACGCATATACAGTAATAAAAGACCGACTCCCAGTCCGCTGGAAAGCAAGGCGGCGATGATGCCATCCTCAACAATGTGGGCGAGGCGCTCCTTTAGAGCCGAACTGCTGATCTCTGCCTGCAGGAAACCGGGATAACCGAATTCCTGCATGGGGTACCAGATCACCAAGCGATCAGCCCACCAGTCGAAATCCTTGGTGTCCAATGTCTTGCCCTGGCTGTCGACCCAATGATGCTGGGGCTTATTGCCATCAGGCGGCGTGACCACATACATGTCGAAAACGGGAGCGGGTTGCCCGCCAGGGGAACGTAACACCTGGCTGAGCAATTGCCCCGACCGGTTGAATACCCGCAGTGCGCGGATTTCCGTATGGGTTTTCGCGGAGAGCAGCAGCAAGCTCTCGATGCCGCCATAGTCGCGGGTAAGCAGCTGATTGCTGCCGGACATGGCGAGATTGTCCAGCATGCTGCCGACACGTCTCATCAGGGCGGCCTGTTCAGTTTTCGCCTGATCCACAGAGGTGTAGAGGGTATAGCCACAGATGCTCAGCACGAGCAGGGTCGCCATGAACCACCCCAACTGGGTGGTGAACTGCCTGGGGAGAAGTCGCCTGATCAGGTTGTGGAAACGGGTCATGGGCTATTTTTTATCCACCACCAGGTAACGATCCAGCTTCAATTTCTCCAGGGGCAGATAGTCACGGGCGAAATCGGCGCTTACTGCGCCGCTCAATTCCACGTCATCCAGTAGTTTTCTGCCGGTGGGATCCTGATTCAGCGCAATCAGCGCGCGCGCAACTTTCTCCCTGACCTCTCTTGGCACACGGGGATGGGCGGCCACAGGATGAGAAGCCGTTTCCTGCGTCTTGAAAAGCACATGAAGGCGCGCGCGCACCGAAGCTGGCTCACGGTCAAGGGTGGCCATGATTCCGCCACCTGCGGCTTCTTCACCCAGCAGGACATGGCGATAGACATTCTGGTGTGTGCCCACGTAGACAGGCGTAAAGCTGATTTTCTCCTTCTCGGCAAGTTGGGCACGCATATAGAGGGAAGCACCAAATGCGTTGGGCGAGGGGAATGCCAGCTTTGCGCCGTTGAGGTCTGCAAGCGACTTGACCTGCCCACCTTTGTCCACAACCAGTATCCCGGAAAGGTGCTCTGTGCCGCGAACCAGGGGAACATACCCTTGCGCTTTGCCGGCCATGATCATGTGGTACGGATTCAGATAAACGAAATCCGGATCGCCGCGCAGAAACTCCAGCTCGAAAGGGGGAGTTTTTTCATGCATGCGCAACTGGAAATTCAGGCCGGTATCGGTCTCCAAACGTTTCAGCAAGGGAGTCCAGCGGATGCCGATATCCACTGGAGTGAACTGGGGAACTACGGAAAACGTGTACGTCTGGCCAGCCCGTACCGGGGAAATCAGCAACAAGCCAAGCAGGACGATGCGAAACAGGGAAACACGCATGAATGACATCCTCAAAGGTGGGCGTTGGAAAGTACCGCATCCTGGAAGCTGAATTTGATTTCCAGAAAATCATCACGGCGCGCAAGGAAGGCTTCCACGCAGACCGGATCGAAATGCTGGCCTTCGCCCTCCCGGAGCCATTGAATAGCCCTTTCAATCTCCCATGCCTGCTTGTAAGGGCGCTCGGAAGTCAGCGCATCGAACACGTCGGCCACGGCGACAATACGCCCCTGAATAGGAATGTCCTCACCCTTGAGGCCGCGCGGATAACCGCTGCCATCGATTTTCTCGTGATGGGTCCAGGCGATCAGGGCTGCGAGATCGAGCATCTTGGACTTGCTGCCGCGCAGAATCTCGTAGCCCTTCTCGGCATGGGTTTTCATGATTTCCAGCTCGGTCTCATCCAATCGGCCCGGCTTCAGCAGAATATGGTCGGGGATGGCGATTTTTCCCACATCATGCATGGGCGCCGCAGCCAGGATGAGATCCTGTTGCTCTTGGGATAGGCCTATTTGTTCCGCTATGAGACGGGAATAGTGGGCCATACGCATGATATGAGCACCGGTTTCCGGATCCCGAAATTCCGCGGCCCGGGACAAGCGGGTGATCATTTCCCGCTCACGATCGAGTATTTCGCTTGTGGCTTCGGCCACCTTCTCCGCCAGCCAGGCTGCACGATCCGCCAGGGCTTTCTGGCTGCGCCGCAGAGACAACATGTTGCGCAGACGGGCACGAAACTCCGAGTTGTCTATGGGTTTGGTCAGGAAGTCGTTTGCTCCCGCTTCCAGGGCAGCATAACGGGTCTCCTTTTCGTGATCGGCAGTGATCATGAGAATGGGGATATCCGCATTGGCAGGAATCCCCCGGAAAGACCTGATGAATTCCAGGCCATCGGGAGGCGGCATCATGTAATCGACGATGAGCAGGTCGGGGGTGTTTTCCAGGCACCAAGCCAAACCTTCCCCGGAATCCTGAAATAATCTCGGCGAGAAATCAGTGGCCCGCTTGACCAGGCTTTCCATGAGCTTCAGGTTTACCAGGTTGTCATCGATGATCGCTATCCGCATGGAGTCCCTCCAGACCATAACGAGATAACGGTCCCGAGCCGGCAAACTTTAGCTGGAAAAGGCGGTGGCGACGGCGACGCTCGAGCGCGAAAAACCTGCCGGTGCCGGGAAACTAGTCCTGGGCCGCTTTGCGCATTGCCGGACGTTTCTCCACGGTCACCATCAGTTGCATCGCAGTCTGATCCCGGACCAGTCTGAGCTGAACCACCCTGCCCGGTGAGAGCGCCGCGATAAGGTTGAGTAGAGAAGAGGAATCCAGTACCGGTTTGCCACCGACCGCCACCAGAATATCGCCAGGTCGTATGCCTGCCCGATCAGCTGGACCGCCACGCAGAACACCGGCGATCAAAGCACCCTCAGAGGATTTCAGGTTGACGGACTCGGCGATCTCCGGCGTGATCTCCTGGACCTCGATGCCCACCCATCCCCGTGTGACAGCGCCATGGGCGATGATCTGTTCCATGACTTGACGCACGATGGAGACAGGAATGGCGAAGCCTATGCCCAGATTCCCGCCGGAACGGGAAAAGATGGCGGTATTTACGCCCACCAGATTTCCCGCGGTATCCACCAGCGCACCGCCGGAATTGCCCGGATTGATTGCGGCGTCGGTCTGGATGTAATTCTCGAACGTATTGATGCCAAGATGGCTGCGCCCAAGGGCGGACACGATCCCCATGGTCACTGTTTGTCCGACGCCGAAGGGATTGCCGATGGCCAGTACGACGTCACCTACCCGCAGGGTTTCCGCTTTCGCAAAAGTAACCGCCGGCAAGGCCTTGTGCCTGACCTTGAGTACCGCCAGATCGGTTTCCGGATCGGTGCCCACCACTTCGGCTTCCAGGGTCTTGCCATCCGGCAAAGCCACCTGGATTTCGTCCGCCGCCTCGACGACATGGTGATTGGTCAGGATGAAACCATCCAGGCTGACAATGACTCCGGAACCCAGGTTGGAAACACGCTGGGGCCGGTTGTTCATTTCGGGGCGAATTCCGAAGTAGCGGCGAAACATGGGATCGTCCATGAATGGGCTTCGAGGCGCGCGCACCTGCTTGCTCGTGAAGATATTCACTACCGACGGGCGGGATTTGGCCGCCGCATCCGCGAAGGTGGAAGGCGCATGGGCCGCTCCGACTGCGCTCGCGACTTCTCTGATTGTGATGGCACCGCCATCGAAGGGCAGCAAACCGGGGATAAACCGGTTCAAGGCGAACAGGGCCGCGATGACCACAGACATCGCGGCGATGCATTGCGCGAATAACAGCCAAGCCTTGCGCATGAGTGTTTTTGAAGGGTCGAAACCAGGAGAATTCTAGCCCAGAGGATGAATTCAATACCCTCATCCAAATCCAGGCTTTAAGTCTGATGGCTTTTATCTGTAAAATGCCGGCTTTTGTTTAAGCTGGCAAAGTTGTGAACCCGACCTGCATATCCGGTTTTGCACCCTGTCAGCCCCGTGAAAATTTCATCCCTCAGGCAGGACAGATGTTATGAGCGAAATGAGCGTTGATACTTCCAAACGCCGCTTTCTGGTGACCATGAGTTCGGCCGTTGGGGGGGTAGCTGCCCTCGGCGTGGCCTCGCCTTTTGTGCTGAGCATGATGCCCAGCGCGCGGGCCAAGGCGGCTGGCGCACCAGTGGAAGTGGACCTCTCGAAAGTGGAACCCGGCATGCTGCTGGCCGTCGAGTGGCGCGGCAAACCCGTGTGGGTGGTCAACCGCACCAAGGACATGCTGGACATGCTGGCCAAGAACGACGAGAAACTGACCGACGCGGCTTCCGAAAATGCCGCCCAGCAGCCCGACTACTGCAAGAACCCCACCCGCTCCATCAAGCCCGAATACCTGATCGTGGTCGGCATCTGCACCCATCTGGGCTGCTCGCCCACCTTCCGCAAGGAAATCGGCCCCGCCGACCTGGGCGCCGACTGGCCCGGCGGCTGGTTCTGTCCCTGCCACGGTTCCCGCTTCGACCTTGCCGCGCGCGTGTTCAACGGTTCTCCGGCCCCGACCAACCTGGTTATTCCGCCCCACAAGTACCTGTCCGAAACCAAGGTGCTGATCGGCGAAGACCAAGGCGCGGCCGCCTGACCTCGAAGGGGAGACTTTAGCAATGGAAAAACTTCTGAACTGGGTCGATGAGCGTTTCCCGCTCACCGCCTCCTACAAGGCGCATCTGTCCGAATACTACGCGCCGAGAAACTTCAACTTCTGGTACTTCTTCGGTTCCCTGGCGCTTCTGGTGCTGGTGATCCAGATCGTCTCCGGCATCTTCCTGACCATGCATTACAAACCGGACGCGGCCATGGCCTTCGCCTCCGTCGAGTACATCATGCGCGACGTGGATTACGGCTGGCTGATCCGCTACATGCACTCCACCGGCGCCTCCATGTTCTTCGTGGTGGTCTACCTGCACATGTTCCGGGGTC
>CAZEOR010000106.1:0-7971 GCA_964513695.1 uncultured Thiobacillus sp. | reverse complement strand
CCAAGGCTGCTGCTCCCGCCAAGAAGGCCGCTGCGCCCAAGGCTACCGCTCCCGCCAAGAAGGCCGCTGCGCCCAAGGCTGCAGCTCCCGCCAAGAAGGCAGCTGCACCCAAGGCTGCAGCTCCCGCCAAGAAGGCAGCAAGCAAGAAGGCCGCCGCTTAAGCAGTTGTTCCATGAATTCAAAAGGCGGGCTTTGCCCGCCTTTTTTTATACCCTGATCGGTGTCGGTATGCTATATCGCCACCACATTCTCAGCCTCAGCAAAACGGCCAGTACGAAGGCATAAATCATCGGTTGAGTGATGTCGTGTTTCACAATCCAGAAGCCGTGCAAGACAGCGAAGGCCGCTGCCGGATAGATAACCGATGTAACCGTTGCCAATTGCGTTTTAGCCTCCTCATGGCCTCGTTGGTGGAGGTGAGCGCCAAGAGGAAAGCAGCATCGGGAATGTAGCCATGCCGAAGGTGATGGAGGGCCGTTTGACGATTACATGAGAATGGCGCTCCAGTGGCTGAACTGATCCAGCCAAAGATAGCTGAGCCAGTGCGCCAAAACATAGAAGAAGGCGGTAAGGCCCAACATGTGGCGTAGTCTCCGCGCCTCACCTCAGTTGGTGAGTTTGTGGCGTGACAGTCAGTGTGATGAAAATTAAGCTCAGAGCCCAGGTCCCCAGGGAGCGGGTGACGAACTCGATGGGACTTATGCCTAGACCGCCATGAAATCCCAACCAAAGGAGTCTTCCTGCTGGCAGGAAGCAAGCACGAATGTCGCAGGTTTCAGCCAGTATGAAGTTGTTGCGGCCTACAGCAAGATTTCCTCATATCCATGCCGGAATATAGCGAAACTACCTGATCTCCATAACCGTTGAACATCAGGGTAAGGTGCTTGAAGAATTCGCCGATACGTCGTTCTTTTGCCTTGCCCCAGCGTGGATGATCCACATCCGGATTGACGTGACATGGAAGCCATATTCCCAGGGTGCCGCCAAGCATAGCGGCGCGCCGTTCTGGTCAAGCAGATCACGTCAGTACAGTTCAGCCACGAGAAGAGGCAGGGGGTGGGGTGCCTCGTCGATGCTCAGGCTTTCCACATAGTGCCAATCCAGCACCGGCCATCGCTGGTGCTGCCGACACATTCTTGGCATATGCGAAGCTAAGGTGTCGAAACTCTGACAGGTCTGTCGAGCCCATGCCGACCATGCCTGCCCATCTAGTCATAAATTATTCAAATGCCCCTGATTTAATAGGGCATGGCGTGGCGCAACCCACCCTGTGCTTGGTGGCACGCTTCCTGCTCACATAAATGCGCAAGAAAGTTAGCCTAGGGAGTTTGAAATGAAACAATTTGAAGTGAGCCAAGTAAACGTCTCTCTGATTTCTGGCGACGACGGTTCCGACCGAGTCACCCTCAAGACTGCCGATGGTATGGACAACGTGATGGTGCTGACGCCCGCTCAGGCCAGGGCATTGGCCACCGAGTTGATCACCGCAGTCAATCGCGCGGAAGTGAAAGCCAGCTTGAAGACCAGCCCGAATTTGTGGCGCCGCTCAGGCAATACCCAAACTCGCCCGGTGGAGGCCTCGTCCTATCAGGGGGAGCCTATTCCCCGCCTGGCAACGGCGGGGTGAGACGCCGGCCCAAGCCAGCTTGAAGAATTCATCCCTCCTTGAGCGTGGTAACATGCCTCGGCCGACTTTGAGTCGGCCATTTTTTTGCGGACACCGCAGCCAACAACAGGGGATACCCATGGCAGTCCTGGAACTTAACGAGCAGAACTTCGAGGAGACGATCCTCAAAAACGATTTTGTCGTCATCGATTTCTGGGCGCCATGGTGCGGCCCTTGCCGAGGTTTTGCCCCGGTGTACGAGGCCGCTTCAGAGAAGCATGAGGGCATCACTTTCACCAAGGTCAACACCGAAGAACAGCAAGCCTTGGCAGCTCACTTCCAGATTCGTTCCATTCCCACACTGATGATCTTCCGCGAGAAAGTCATTATCTATGCCCAGCCGGGTGCCCTGCCGGCAGGTGGATTCGATGATCTCATCACTCGTGCCAAGGAAGTGGACATGGCGCAGGTCCATGCCGAAATCGCAGCAGAAGAGGCCAAAAATAATACTTAAGATTCCAGCAGATTCAGGACACGGTGGGCGGCTTCGGCCGCCCCATTTGTTTCCAATCTCGGTTGGGGTGACATATTCCAGAGTTGGTCCAGGAGTTCACCTGCTCGTTCTGTGAATAACTCGGATTCGGAGATGGCGACCCCATTGCCATGCCGAATTAGCCAATCAGCCAGATAGGGCGTCTCCGGCCAATCCGGCCGATCGATGTAAAGCACGGGGATGCCGTGGGTTACCGCTTCCACGAAGCTGCCATAGCCGACCTTTGTGAGCAGTGCATCACATGATGCGAGCATGTCGAGAAAAGAGAGGCCCTGTGTCTTGAACGTGACCAAATCTGTGCGATTGCCGATCCAGTCGTCCGGCGCCAGCCATGTCACTCCCGTAATTTCCGGGAGATCGCCCTGGTAGCCAATACCGCCAAAGCCGACCAATACGGTTTTCGTATTTCCCCGCCCCCCAACTGCTTGCAGCAGTTCTTTGCGCCGAACGTGGCCTCGATCGGCGATTGGGGCGATTTCCTCGCAGTTTGGCAACCAGGCCATGGGCATTGCGGGAATTGGACGCAGAAAAGCTTGAGCGCATCGATAGGCATTTTCCATCTGATCAAGGATGATGCCCATGCCCGGACGATCCGATAGATACGTGCCAGCGATGTCTAGCCAGTTCAGGGAACACATCGCCACACTGGGTTTGCCTGCGAGTTTTGCTGCGGCCAATGGCAAATAGGCCACATCGGAATACACCCCGTGGAAGTCGTTTTCCTTCAGCCATTCCGATTCCTGATCCACCCGATGTTCCCAATCCTGATGGAAGTCCAGGTAGGCGGCATGGCTTGCCACTGTGTCTACTTTCAGCGCGTCGATCATGGTGAGTCCCACGTCGGCGGGCTCCCTTCGGTGTTGGAAGGGAAAATAGACCCGCGCTTGCAGGGCTTCGGTGCTCAGGCCCGACCAGATGGTCAGGTCAAGATCCGGCTGGATCGAATACAGGGCATTGAGTACCGGTCCGGCCTGGGCCAGGTGGCCGAGGCCATGGTGGCTGATGACAGCGAGCAACCTCACGGCTGAGAGTGCAGGATGATTTCCTTGAGCAGGGGAAGCGAAACCGGGCGCTTCCTGCTCAGGGAGTAGGCGTCCAGGGCATCCACCATGGCCAGCAGGTTGGGCAGATCGCGCCGGCAATGGGTCAGCAAGTAGCGGACCAGCTCCTCCGGCAGGTGCAAGCCACGAGCTTCTGCCCGGACATGGAGTGCCGAAATCTTGTCGGCATTGCTTAGCGGGCTCAAGCGGAAAACCAGCCCCTGAGCAAGACGGGTAGTCACGTCGGGCCGCAGACGGAGCTGTGCGGGTGGCACGGGGCCACTGACCAGTATTTTCCCCATGCCGTCACGGGCGGCATTGATAAGGTTGAACAACCGAACCTGATCTTCGGGGACCAGGCGGTCCACATCGTCGACGGCCAGCCAGGAGATTGGCGGTTCTGGCAAAGGATTGAAAGCATGAGCATGGGTCAGGGCAGACCAGGCGGCGAGCAGATGGCTCTTGCCAGTGCCCGCTTCGCCCCAAAGATAGACGATCGGTTCCCTCACCATGTCTGCCGCGTGTTCGCGCAAAACAGTGAGCGCTTCCGTATTAGGGCCAGGCAGGTAGTTCTCAAAATCGGGGGGGGAGTCGGGACGGATATCGAGGATCAATTGGCGCATGGTGTGAGTTTACCAGCCTGAGGGGGCACTCCAGGAGCCCAACCCGACTTGACAAGGTCGCTGCCCCGCCACTACAAGGAATCACTCTTTCACCCTGTTTCCTTGTCTTCATGATCACCCCTCCCACGTCCTTCGTCATCCCTCCCGCCAGGTCTGTGACCGATGTTCCTCCCGTGGTCGAAGAGGTGCTCGCGCCAGAGGAAAGAGCAGACTTGATCGCTCGTATCAAAATGCTGCTGGTGGAGCAGGATGCCGTGCTGGTAGCGCATTACTACACTTCGGCGGACCTTCAAAAGCTTGCGGAGGCAACCGGTGGCTGTGTTTCAGATTCTCTGGAAATGGCCCGATTCGGCCATGCTTCCAAGGCGACTACGCTGGTCGTGGCGGGCGTGCGATTCATGGGCGAAACCGCGAAGATACTCAACCCGGAAAAGCGGGTGCTCATGCCGGATATTCATGCCGAATGTTCTCTGGACCTGTCCTGTCCATCCGAGGATTTCAGCCTTTTTTGCGATGCCCATCCGGACCGGGAAGTGGTTGTCTATGCCAACACTTCCGCAGCAGTGAAGGCCCGTGCTGACTGGATGGTGACTTCCAGCATCGCGGTCAAGGTTGCGGCCTACCTCAAGTCCAAGGGCAAGAAGCTGATCTGGGCGCCGGACCGCTACCTGGGCGATTACGTGCAGAAAACCACTGGTGCCGACATGCTGATCTGGCAAGGCAGTTGCGTGGTGCACGAGAAGTTCAAGGCAGAAGGCATCCGCGAACTGAAAGCGTTGCATCCCGAAGCCGCGGTTCTGGTACATCCGGAAGCACCCGCCAACGTGATCGATATGGCCGACATGGTGGGCTCCACCACCCAGTTGATCCGTGCCGCGGCGGATTTGCCGAATCCCACCTTAATCGTCGCCACCGACAATGGTATTTTTCACAAGATGCGCCAGGCGGCCCCCGGCAAGACCTTCCTTGAGGCTCCCACTGGCGGACACGGCGCCACCTGCGTGTCATGCGCCCATTGCCCCTGGATGGCCATGAACGGCTTGCGGGGGCTGTGTCGCGTGCTTGAGACAGGAGAGAATGAGATCAATGTGGACGAAACTATCCGCGCCAAAGCGGTGGTGTCCATCAACCGCATGCTGGAATTCGCCGGTCAGGCGGGCATCACGGTGGCTGGACGCAGCGGGGACTGATCGATCATTCGCACTGTCCCGCGTTCGGAGTGAGCTATTTCACAGAGCGAGGCATGGACCTGTGTTCATATCCGCGCGGAGG
The DNA here is from genome assembly GCA_964513695.1 of uncultured Thiobacillus sp. Lineage (GTDB taxonomy): Bacteria > Pseudomonadota > Gammaproteobacteria > Burkholderiales > Thiobacillaceae > PFJX01. Next base: position 2,877 of record CAZEOR010000106.1, on the reverse strand, counting down.
AACCACGGTGCTCAATCACAGTAGAGGAGATAAGCAATGAGCTTCATCCAGGAATTCAAGCAGTTCGCCATGCGTGGGAACGTGATCGATTTGGCGGTGGGTGTGGTGATCGGCGGCGCTTTCGGAAAAATTGTCGATTCCTTGGTCAAGGATGTGATCATGCCGCCTATTGGAGCCTTGATGGGGGGCGTCGATTTCAAGCACCTCTACTTCAACATGAGTGGTTCAACCTACGAAACCATGGAGGCTGCGGAAAAAGCCGGCGCACCCCTGATCAAGTACGGCTCATTCATCAACAGCATGGTGGATTTCACCATAATCGCCTTCGCTATATTCGTTGCGGTGAAGGCCATCAACAAATTCCAACGCAAGGAAGAAGCTGCGCCCGCCGCCCCGCCACCGACGCCGGAAGACATTCTCTTGTTGCGTGAAATCCGGGATGCGCTAAAGAAATGAATCCCGAGCGTCGCCAGTATCTGCTTGGTTTATCCCTGCTGGCCCTTGCACCCTGGGTCAAGGCAGGAGGCTTGGATGCCATTACCGGAGCCGAGGCCACTCAAGCCTTGCGTGATAGTCTGGAAAAAGGCGCCCGCACCGCCCTTGCCAAGTTGGGCAAGGAAAACGGCTATTTCGCCAATCCCGGTGTAAAGATCGGCCTGCCGAAAAATTTCGCCAGAGCGGAACGTATCCTGCGTGGACTTGGCCAAGGCAGGAAAGTGGACGATCTGATCCTGGCCATGAACCGGGCCGCCGAAGCTGCCGCGCCTCAGGCCCAGGAATTGGTCGTGGACGCCGTGAAAAAAATGACGGTGCAGGATGCAAAAGGCGTTCTCACAGGTGGTGACAATGCCGCCACGGAATATTTCCGGAAGAGCACTGAGGTGCAGTTGACGGAAAAGTTGCTGCCAGTCATCAAGAGTGTTACGGAAAAAAGCGATCTAGCACGTGCCTACAACGCGGTCGCCAGCAAGCTGGTCAAGCTGGCCGGCATCAATAGCGAGCTATCCTCGGTGGAGAAATACGTAAACGACAAGGCCTTGGATGGCATTTATGCATTGATTGCCGAGGAGGAGCGCGCAATTCGTGCCAATCCAACTCAGTACGCCGGCAGCCTTCTTGGCAAGGTGTACGGTCTGTTGAAGTGAACTTGCACAGGATTTCACCCGGTCGCGTGAACTCGCGACACCCAATAACCATGAACAGGAGCAAAGAATGCGTACCACATCAACCATATTGAGCACCCTCGGGGCGGCCCTGATTTCCGTGGGAGTCATGCAGGCCCAAGCTGCGGAGCCTTACTACAACCCGGCAAATGCCGCGAGCAATAGTGGCAAAACAACCGGGTATGAACTCTTTAAAACCATAGGTTGCCCTGGTCGCGGAATTCTGGAAACCCCCTGCAAGGAACCGGTTGAAGCCAAGCCCATGCCAGCTTCCGTAGCGAAGCCGCTAGACAGAGACGGCGATGGTGTCCCCGACGACAAAGATAAATGCCCGGATACGGTCAATGGGGCCAAGGTGGATGCCAATGGCTGCGAGCTTGATGGGGACAAGGATGGTGTGGTGGATCGCTTGGATAAATGCCCCACCACGCCCCGGGGACGAAAGGTCAACGCAGAAGGTTGTGAGTTGGATGGCGATGGCGATGGCGTGGTCGATGCCCTCGACAAGTGTCCTACCACCCCGCCCGGCCGCAAAGTGAATGCCGAAGGTTGTGAGTTGGATAGCGATGGAGACGGTGTGCTCGATGCTCTTGACAAGTGCCCCAACACCCCTGCTGGTGCCAAAGTGAACGCAGAGGGATGTGAACTGGACAGCGACGGCGATGGCGTGGTGGATCGCTTGGATCAGTGCCCCAACACTCCGGCTGGCCGCAAGGTCAACGCCAAGGGATGCGATCTTGATACGGACGGCGATGGTGTCATCGACGCGGTTGACCAGTGTCCCAACACGCCAGCGGGGGATCGCGTGGATGTCAAAGGATGTTCTTTGCCCAAAGTGATGAATCTCAAAGGCGTGAATTTCGACAACGACATGGCCACCCTGCGATCTGAAGCCATCGCCATACTGGACGAGGCGGTGGCGACCCTTAAGCGCTATCCCGGCATGAAGGTGGAAGTTGCGGGCCATACCGATAGCGCCAGCAGCGATGCCCACAATCTGGATCTTTCCCAGCGGCGTGCCAAGGCTGTGATGGATTACTTCGTGGGTAAAGGTGTTGAAGCCGAGCGCCTGAGCGCAAAGGGTTATGGCGAAGCGAACCCCATCGCCGACAACGCCACGGCGGCAGGCCGCGCCGAGAACCGTCGCGTGGAACTGCGCGCGCTCAACTGAGTTTCATGGTGATAAATGGGCGGCGAGATATACGCCGCTCTCGCTTTAGTAAAGCCCTCACCAGAATGTGGGGGCTTTACTAGCTCGACCGATTCATGTTCTGAGTCGATAAATATCTTAGGTGATGTAAACAAAAAAGGCTCGCAGCAATGCGAGCCTTTTTTGTTTACTGGCGTCCCCACGGGGATTCGAACCCCGGTTACCGCTGTGAAAGAGTTATATCTTGCACATTTATGGACTTCACTGGATAACAGTAAGTACATGAATTATATTGCATATACGCGGTTTTAGTCCGATACTGTCCATAGGCATCCCGGAACATTATAGGGACATATGAGGGACACGGAGGGACACGAACATGGCACGGGCAGCAAGAGACATCCGGCTTGAGAACAGGACCAACAGGCTAAAGCTTGAAACCGGAAAGCGTTACTACGTGGCCATCACGGAAGGTTTGTCGTTGGTCTACCGACGCACCGGCAAGGACTTCGGGGTCTGGTCGGTTCGCATCAAGGGCGCCATGGGTGGGGACCGCATGGTCCG
>CAZEOR010000105.1:0-8062 GCA_964513695.1 uncultured Thiobacillus sp. | reverse complement strand
CGTCGTTCTTGGCGACGAAGTCGGTTTCGCAGTTGACTTCCACCATGGCTGCATTCTTGCCATCATCACTGATCTTTATGGCGACCACGCCCTCTGCGGCGATACGGCCAGCACTCTTGGCTGCCTTGTTACCAAAACGCACGCGCAGGATTTCTTCGGCCTTCTGCATGTCGCCGGCAGCCTCGGTAAGGGCCTTCTTGCAGTCCATCATGGGGGCATCGGTGCGCTCGCGCAGCTCTTTGACCATGGATGCGGTGATTTCCGCCATTTCAAATCTCCTGTTTTCCGTATTGAAAAACGCCCCGATGGGCGGGGCGTCATGAATCCGATGATGACCGGGCCAATCGGCTGCCCGGTCTGGCTTATTTCACAACGCTCAAGCCGCGCCAGCTTCGCCGGAGTCAACTACTTCCACATATTCGTCCTGGCTCTCGGACACCATCTCCTCGATGACCTGAGCCTTGCCTTCCAGAATGGCGTCGGCCATGCCGCGGGCATACAGACGGATGGCGCGGTTGGAGTCGTCATTGCCGGGAACGATGTAGTCCACGCCGGCAGGCGTGTTGTTGGAGTCCACCACGCCGATGACAGGAATACCAAGCTTGTTGGCTTCGGTGATGGCGATCTTCTGGTAACCCACGTCGACCACGAACAGCGCGTCAGGCAGGCGCTCCATGTCCTTGATGCCGCCCAGACTCTGCAAGAGCTTGTCGTATTCGCGCTGCACGCGCAGGGCTTCCTTCTTGGTCAGGGCGCCGGCTTCGGCCAGCTGCGCCTCCATGTCCTTCATGCGCTTCACCGACTGCTTGACGGTCTTGAAGTTGGTCAGCATGCCGCCCAGCCAGCGATGGGAGATATAAGGCATGCCGCAACGCGTGGCTTCTTCGCCCATGATTTCACGGGCCTGACGTTTGGTGCCGACGAACAGGATGGATCCCTTGTTGGAAGCCAGACGACGGGCGAATGTGGCCGCATCGTTGAACATCGGAAGGGTCTTTTCCAGATTGATGATGTGGATCTTGTTGCGGTGACCGAAGATGAAAGGCGCCATCTTCGGGTTCCAGTAGCGGGTCTGGTGGCCGAAATGGACGCCGGCCTCGAGCATTTGACGCATGGTCACGGACATGAACAACTCCTTGGTTAAGGTTGAGCCTCCATCCGCAAAGAACCCCGCGAGTCCGTGCGGGGCACCTTAACTGGTGCGGATGTGTGGATTTCGCCGGTCCGGCGGAATACCGGACGCAAAGCGCGTCGACTCTAGCAGTTGGCGCGCCGAGTGGCAAGCCGGTTGGCTCTGATGTGCCTATTTCCTGCGCTTTTTCTGCACGGAGAGGTCCAGATCGTGCAGGTGTTCCAGGCGTTCGCCGATCTTGCCTTCCAGGCCCCGCGGCGTGGGTTGATAGAAGCGCGGGGCCGATTCGATTTCGTCGGGAAAGTAATGCTCGCCGGCTGCATAGGCTTCCGGTTCGTCGTGGGCATAGCGATAGGCGCGCCCGAAGCCCAGTTCCTTCATGAGTTTTGTCGGCGCATTACGCAGGTGGACCGGGACAGGCCGGGAACCATCTTCTGAAATGAAGCGTTTCGCCGTGTTGAAGGCGCTATAGACGGCATTGCTCTTGGGAGCGCAGGCCAGGTAGATCACGGCCTGGGCTAGCGCCAGTTCGCCTTCCGGGCTGCCAAGACGTTCATAGGTGGCGACAGCGTCCAGGGCGGTGGTGAGGGCACGTGGATCGGCCAGGCCGATGTCTTCGACGGCCATGCGGATGATGCGCCTGCCCATATAGAGCGGGTCGGCACCGCCATCGAGCATGCGCATGAGCCAGTAGAGGGATGCGTCGGGACTGGAACCTCGCACCGACTTGTGCAGGGCGGATATCTGGTCATAGAAGGCGTCGCCGCCCTTGTCGAAGCGGCGTCGGGACGGGGCCAGGGCTTCGCCGACAAAGGCGGCATCGGCACTCTCCCTGCCGACGGACTTCAAAGCGGTGGAAAGTTGTTCAAGCAGATTGAGCAGCCGGCGCCCGTCGCCGTCGGCCTGGGCCAGGAGCAGCTTGAGCGCATCCTCCTCCAGGCTAATGCCCAGTCCGCCTTGATCCAGCGCGCGATGCAGCAGAGCGGCCAGGCCAGCTTCATCCAGGGATTTCAGCACATAGACCTGGGCACGGGAGAGGAGGGCGCCCACGACTTCGAATGAAGGGTTCTCCGTGGTGGCACCGATGAAGGTGATCAGGCCGGATTCCACATGAGGCAGGAAGGCATCCTGCTGGCTCTTGTTGAAGCGGTGCACTTCGTCGACGAACAGGATGGTCTGGCGCCCCGTGGTCTGGTTCATACGGGCGCGCTCTACCGCCTCTCGGATTTCCTTGACGCCGGCCAGCACCGCCGAGATCTGGATGAAATCCGCGTCGAAGTGATGGGCCATCAGGCGTGCCAGCGTGGTTTTTCCAACGCCTGGCGGCCCCCACAGAATCATGGAATGAGGCTTGCCGGACTCGAAGGCGAGGCGCAGGGGTCTTCCGGGGCCAAGCAGATGCGCTTGGCCGATGACTTCGTCGATGCGAGTGGGGCGCAGGCGTTCAGCGAGGGGCACGCTGTCCGTGCCTTTGCCGCGCTTGCCGATGTTGGGCGCGATACCCGCACCGAACAGATCGGCGGTGCCTTCGTCAGCGATCGCCAAGAATGTCGGCGCCTTTGGGCGGGGTAAAGCGGAACAGGCTGGCACCCAGGGCTGGATTGCGCTCCAGGTTGGAGAAGCGCAGCAAGGTGGTCTGTCCGAAATTGTCTTTGAGTTCCATGGCCTGTAAATCGTCGCCCTTGAAGCCCATGCGCACCTTCTCGAAGCTGCCTTCCTTGCTCTTGGGCGTGGCCTCAAGCCATTCCAGTCCATCCTTGGCGGCGGCTTCCTTGAGGTTGAACAGCTTGGAGATATCGTTGTCCCCTGCCAACAGGGCGGCGGGACTGTCGCCCAAGGCGCGATCCAGCTTGCGTACCGTGACCTGATCCAGGTCTTCGTCGTAAATCCACAGCTTCTTGCCATCGCCGACGATGAGTTGCGAATAGGGCTTCTGGTAGACCCAGCGGAACTTTCCCGGTCGGGAGAAAAACAGATTGCCGGTGGATTCCTGGGTCTTGCGCCCAGTCTTGTCCATTACGGTCTGGGTGAATTGGGCCTTGAGGCCCTTGGTGCCCTGGATGAAGGCTTCCAAGCGAGTCTGGGCATCGGCCTGGGCGCTGAAGGCGGGCAGGGTGGTCAGGAGCAGGGGAATCAGCAGCTTACGAATCATGGCGGGGGGCGATCACTTCACGGTTGCCGTTGGTTTGCATGGGGGAAACGAGACCTGCGTTCTCCATAGCCTCGATGAGCCGGGCGGCACGGTTATAGCCGATGCGCAACTGGCGCTGCACCGAGGATATCGAGGCGCGCCGGCTCTTGAGCACGTAGGCGACGGCATCGTCGTAGAGTGGATCGGCCTCCGCATTACTGCTTTCTCCACCTTCGCTGTCCTCGTCGTCAGGGATTTCCAACACACTTTCGTCATATTGGGGCGGCCCAAGTTCCTTGAGCCAGGCACAAACACGGTGGACTTCATCGTCAGAAACGAAGGCGCCATGCACGCGGGTGGGTACGCCATGGCCGGGTGGCAGGTAGAGCATGTCGCCTTGGCCCAGCAGGGATTCTGCACCCTGCTGGTCCAGGATGGTTCTGGAATCGATGCGACTGGCCACCTGGAAGGCAACACGGGTGGGGATGTTGGCCTTGATGAGGCCGGTGATGACATCCACGGAAGGCCTCTGGGTCGCAAGCACGAGGTGGATACCAGCGGCCCGGGCCTTCTGGGCCAGGCGGGCGATGAGTTCCTCCACCTTCTTGCCGGCCACCATCATCAGGTCGGCCAGTTCGTCGATCAGTACCACGATGAAGGGTAGGGTAGATAACCGCTCCGGATGTTCCGGAGTAATGGAGAAGGGGTTGGTCAGTGGCTGGCCGGCCTTCTCCGCATCCCTGATCTTCTGATTGAAGCCGGCGATGTTGCGGACACCAAGCGCCGACATGAGCCGGTAGCGCTTGTCCATCTCGTTCACGCACCAGTTCAGCGCCGAGGCCGCCAGCCTCATGTCCGTGACCACTGGCGCCAGGAGATGGGGAATGCCCTCGTAGGTGGAAAGCTCTAGCATCTTGGGGTCCACCATGATCAAGCGAACTTCATCCGGCGTTGCCTTGTAGAGCAGGGACAAGATCATGGCGTTGATGGCCACCGATTTGCCGGAGCCGGTTGCACCGGCCACCAGCATGTGAGGCATCTTGGCCAGGTCCACTACGATCGGACTGCCACTGATGTCCTTGCCCATTGCTAGGGTCAGGGGTGAAGCGTTGTCGTTGTAGACCTTGGCGGACAGGATTTCTGAAAGTCGTACTATCTGGCGCTGGTTATTGGGCAACTCAAGGCCCATGCAATTCTTTCCGGGGATTGTTTCCACCACCCGGATGCTGACCAGGGACAAAGCCCGCGCCAGATCCTTCGCTAGATTGGTGATCTGGCTGCCCTTGACGCCGGAAGCCGGCTCCACCTCGTAGCGGGTCACAACCGGACCTGGATAGGCGGCCAGCACCTTCACTTCCACACCAAATTCCCGCAACTTGCGTTCGATCAACCGAGAAGTGGCTTCCAGACCTGCTTGATCCACCTGGGTCGCAGCCTCAGGTGGTACATCCAGCAAACGCAGTGGCGGGCGCTGAGCATCTGGCATATCTCGAAATAGCAATTCTTGGCGTTCCACATCGACGCGCTCGGACTTTTCGAGGGCTGTCTGAGCTGGTTCGATTCGCACCGGCACCTCCTTGCGAATTCGTGTGCGTTCCTGACGAACCATTTCATCCCGTTCACTGGTGGCTTCTTCACCAGCCATGCGGTCGCGACGCGCCTGCCATTTATTGATTCCCAGCGTGAACAAATTTTCCAGGATGCCGCCGATCTTTTCCGCGAAGGCAATCCAAGACAAACCGGTAAACAGGCTGATACCAGCGCCCCAAGCCAAAAGCAGGATGACTGTACCCCCTTCGAATCCGAATGCATTCTGGACTAGATAGCCGAGGGAGTCTCCAATTGCACCGCCTGGCGACAGGGGAAGGCGGGCAGACAGCGTATGGAAACGCAAGGACTCCAGCGTGCTGCTCGCAAGGAGAACAGTAAGGAATCCCGATAGGGTGATTGTAAGTCCGTGTCTGTGCTCCCTTTCTACTTCACCAATCTGGCGATACCCCCACCAGACCAGGTAAAGACCCAGAAAAACCCAGTTCCAAGCCGATACCCCAAAAAGATATAGGAGTAGATCAGAGAACCATGCGCCAAACGAGCCTCCGGCATTGGCTACAGCATGCCCGCCTCCGGTACGAGACCAGCCTGGGTCTTCCGGGTGATAAGTCACCAGGATCATGCACAGATATACCGCCACTGCAACGGCCAACAGCCACCACACCTCTCGTAATAAGGCGGTGATACGGGGAGCCAGAGGTTTTCGACGGTTGGGTTTGGTAACGGCGCAACGCCGGGATGACTTGCCTAACATGGCGCGCACTATAAAGGATGGCTTGGATTCCCTCCATTCGGCCATACCTGCATTCAATCGCCATACCCAGCACCCCTCTTTACATAATACAGAATGTATATTATGTAAAATAGTGTACTTGGTCCTTTCGACAGCGCCGCTGATAAAATTCACATCGCTGCCCGATACCTAAGTCTCCAACTCCCACTCATTCCGATTTGACTTTCTCTTTCATACTTGGAGCTTCCATGACGAACAAGCATTGCCCCTTATTAATTCTAGGTTCCGGTCCGGCTGGTTACACCGCCGCCGTTTATGCCGCCCGAGCCAATCTGAAACCGGTCCTCATCACGGGACTGCAACAAGGTGGCCAGTTGATGACCACCACCGAAGTGGACAACTGGCCCGCTGACGTGAATGGCGTCATGGGCCCGGAACTGATGACCCGTTTCCAACAGCACGCCGAACGTTTTAATACCGAAATCCTGTTTGACACCGTCCACACGGTAGACCTGAAAACCCGTCCCTTTACCCTGACCGGTGATGCGGGCGTTTATACATGTGACGCTCTGATCATCGCCACAGGTGCATCGGCCATGTACCTGGGCCTACCTTCCGAACAGGCCTTCATGGGACGTGGCGTTTCCGGATGCGCGACCTGTGATGGCTTCTTCTACAAGAACCAGGATGTGGCTGTGGTAGGCGGCGGAAATACCGCCGTCGAAGAGGCGTTGTATCTAGCCAACATAGCCAAACATGTGACCCTGGTGCACCGCCGCGAAGTATTCAAAGCGGAAAAAATCATGGTCGACAAGCTCATGGAAAAGGTCAAGGAAGGCAAGATAAGCCTTGAATTAAATAGCGTTCTAGACGAAGTACTCGGTGATAAAACTGGTGTGACCGGGATACGACTGAAGAACATCCAGACGGACAACTGCAAGGACATCTCCCTGACCGGCGTTTTTATCGCTATCGGCCACCGGCCCAATACCGACATATTTAAGGGTCAGCTTGAGATGAATGATCACGGCTATCTGATCACCAAGGGCGGTCAGAGCGGTAATGCAACCCAGGCCAGCGTGACCGGCGTTTTTGCCGCCGGCGACGTCCAGGACCATATCTATCGCCAAGCTATCACCAGCGCAGGAACGGGTTGCATGGCTGCCCTGGATGCAGAACGCTACCTGGACAATCTAGGTTAAATTATCTATCTAAGTCCATGAAAAAAGGCGGGAAGCCAATGCCACCCGCCTTTCCGGAGGCGGATTTGGATCTCTTCAGATCCGCCTTGCCAGACGTGGAGCCGATCACGCCCCATGGGCGCATCAACCACGCGCTCCCCCGCCCTTTGCCTATTCCATTGAGCAGACTGAGGGACGAGCGTGAAGTCATACATGAATCCATGCACGACCCCATTCGATGGGATGAAGACACGGAAAACGGTGAGGAAATTTCCTATGTCCGCCCAGGCTTGTCACGTCAAACGCTTCGTAGATTGCGCCGTGGTGAATGGGTATCTCAAGCGGAATTGGATTTACACGGATTGACCAAAGTTGAGGCAAAGCTGGAACTTGCTGATTTCCTGTATGAATGTAAACGACGCGGCACCCGCTGCGTGCGGATCATTCATGGCAAAGGGCTCCGTTCGAAGAATCGAGAGCCCATACTCAAACACCATGTTCGGCATTGGCTGTCTCAGCGGGAAGAAGTTCTGGCTTTTGTCCAGGCACGCCCCATTGATGGTGGTGGCGGCGCAGTCATGGTGTTGCTCAAATCATCACGCTGATCGTATGGGAACAAGACAAAAAGTCAGCCATCAAATCCACTCGAAAATATCCACGTGTTTACCTGTGCATGGAATTACAGATCGACGCGATGAAAATATACCGATCGCACTTGCATTGAACTATCGCAATGCATTGAAACACCTGTCGCAACATCGATGGGACAACGAACACCATCGGTATATCGAGGTCATTCGTACAAAATTCGATATAGATCGCAAAAGCACTGGGGTGACCGGTGTTGCAAGAATGGCGCAATATTTATTATGATTAATTGTCCCTATTCCCAGGGCACCTCATCAGATGGAGATAAAAAATGGCTTCCTACCAGGAAATCCTTTCACAAATCGAAGAATTGAAGCAGAAAGCGCAAGAAGCGCGTAAGCAGGAACTCGCCGGCGCCATTGCCGAGATCAAGCGACTCATGGCTGAGTTTGGCATCACAGTGGAAGATTTGGGCGGCAAAGCGGGGAAAACAAAGACTCGTGGTGCAGCTGCCGCCAAGTATCGCGACCCATCCAGCGGTAAGACATGGTCTGGGCGCGGCCGCCGGCCAGGTTGGGTTGTCGATCTTGAAAATCAGGGGAAAACACTGGATTCCTGCAGGATCTAATAATCCCGGACTCAGAAAAAACCCCGCAACGCGGGGTTTTTTTATTCGCATGCCTTTATTTAACTCAAGGCAATGGAGATGATTTCTTCCATCTGTCTCTTGTGCAGACTGGCGATTC
>CAZEOR010000104.1:0-8080 GCA_964513695.1 uncultured Thiobacillus sp. | reverse complement strand
ACGTGATGGGGGTGGTGCTGCTGGCCCTGCTCTATGAGTTTTCGATCGGCGGCGGCGTCAGTATGGCCAACGTGGGCAAGGTGCTGCTGTTCGTGGGCCTGTTCTTTGTGCTGGCAGCCCCGGCCGCCAAGCTGATCTCGGTGGTCATCAAGCGTTTCGACGCGGTCAGCGAGGTGCCCGGCCTGGTGCCTACCACCATGGTGACCCTGGTGCTGTTCTTTGCCTGGCTGGCCCATGCGGTTGGCGCGCCGGAGCTGCTGGGCGGCTTCGCCGCCGGCCTGGCCCTGTCGCGGCGCTTCTTCCTGCCCTTCGGCGCCGCGCTGCATGCCGATCCCGCCTTCGCACACCGGGTGGAAGATCAGATGAAGCCCATCGTGCACCTGTTCACGCCCATCTTCTTCGTCATGGTGGGGCTGTCCCTGAACCTGCGCGAGGTGGACTGGAGTTCCGGCTTCATCTGGACGCTATCCCTGTCCTTGCTGGCGGCGGCGGTGCTGGGCAAGCTGCTGGGCGCCATGCTGATCCGGGAAACCTGGCCTACCCGCTGGATCATCGGCACCGCCATGATTCCGCGCGGCGAGGTGGGCCTGATCTTCGCGGAGCTGGGGCGTAGCGGCGGCATCCTGGACAATCAGGTCTACGCCGGCATGATCATCGTCATCGCCTTGACCACCCTGCTGCCACCCTTCGTGATGAAAGCCCTCTATCGACGTGGGAGCCCGGCACCTGCCACGTAGCGGGGTGTTGCGCGTATGGGTTCCCCTTACGCGATTACGCCAATTCGGGCGGGAATTGGCTCCCCTAGTATTTCCCAATCTCCATCAAATCCCTGTCCATGACCCTGCGCGCCCTGGCCTATGGCCCTTCCCCCCTCAGCCTCGCGGTGGACTCACCGGCAGGGGAAGTGTTGCGCCACATGCTGGAGCAGCGCATCAATCACGTCGCGCTGCGGGGAGCGGATGGCCGTTTCGCCGGGCTCATCAGCGTGCAAACCCTGTTAAGCCGGATCATCCCAGCCTCGGCGCGCATTGATCACGGCCTGACCGACCTGTCCTTCGTCGGCGAAGCGCTGCCCATGCTCATCGCCCATTTCCGGGACATCTCTCAGGTTCCCGCCGCATCCCTGGTGGAAGGCCCGGGCATCGTGCTGCGCACCGATACGCCGCTCATGGAAGCCGCACTGATGCTGTCCCGCAGCCCGGGGCCCTTGCCGGTGGTGGATGCCGATGGTTTTCTGGTGGGCGTGCTCAGTTCGCGCGCCATGCTGGCCTTCCTGGCCAGCCAGGCCGAATCGGTCTGACATGCACGGTTCCGCGTCCCCCATCAGCGAAGTCATCCTGGGCTGGTCGCCCCTGGTGGTGGCGCTGACCGTTTTCGTGGCCACTTATACGGTGATCGTCACCGAGCGCATCAACCGGGCCATCGTCGCCCTGCTGGGCGCGGGCGTGATGATCCTGACCGGCGTGCTGCATCAGAATGAGGCCTTCGCCGGCATCGACTTCAATACCATCGGCCTGCTCACCGGCATGATGGTCATCGTCGCCATCACCCAGAAGAGCGGCGTGTTCCAGTACGTGGCGGTGAAGTCCGCCAAGCTGGTGAAGGCGGACCCCTGGGGTCTGATGATCATGCTGGCCGTGGTCACCGCCCTGTTCTCGGCCCTGCTGGACAACGTCACCACGGTGCTGCTGGTGGCGCCGGTGGCCCTGCTCATCACCGACGCCCTGCGCCTGAATCCCTATCCCTACCTGTTCGCCATCATCTTCGCCTCCAACATCGGCGGCACGGCCACCCTGATCGGCGATCCGCCCAACATCATGATCGGCTCGGCGGTGGGGCTGAACTTCAACGACTTCCTCTTCAACCTGGCGCCGGTGGCCCTGGCGGTGCTGGTCCTGACCCTGGTCCCGCTCTGGTGGTTCTGGGGCCGCAAGCTTTCCGCCAGCCTGGAACTGCGCGCCCAGGTCATGGCCTTCGACGAGCGGGCCGCCATCACCGACACCAAATTGCTGAAGCAATCCCTGTCGGTCATCGCCCTGACCATCGCCGGCTTCGTGTTCGCCCATCCCCTGGGGCTGGAGCCCGCCACCGTGGCGATGTTCGGCGCCGCGCTCCTGCTCATGCTGCGCGCCCTCGGCCAGAGCGCCGAACATCAGGCGGAACAGGTGCACAAGAGCTTCGCCGAGGTGGAATGGGTCACCATCTTCTTCTTCATCGGCCTGTTCGTGGTGGTGGCGGGGGTGGAAAAAGCCGGTGCTCTGAAGCTGATGGCCGACCACATGGTGGCCTTCACCGGCGGCGAGCTGGCGGGCACCGCGTACCTGATCCTTTGGGCCTCGGCCATCATCTCCGCGGTGGTGGACAACATCCCTTTCGTCGCCACCATGATCCCGGTGATCCAGAACCTGGGCCCGGTGGTTGGCGCGGAAAACCTCAACACCCTGTGGTGGTCCCTGGCTCTGGGCGCCTGCCTGGGCGGCAACGGCAGTCTGGTGGGCGCCTCCGCCAACCTGGTGGTGGCCGGCTTCGCCGAGCGCGCCGGCCACCCCATCCACTTCCTTCCCTTCATGCTGGCCGCCTTCCCACTCATGTTGATGAGCATCGCGGTATCCAGCCTTTACATCGGCTGGCGTTACCTATGAGGGCAGGCGCTTGAACTGAATTCACGAATCCCTTGAGCAGGGCTTAGCTGCGCACGAGCGATAGCAGCTTTACAGGCGACTTCGGTCGCCTGCTTTTTTTGCTGCGCCGGATTCAACCTAGAAACGGCAGTTGGATGCGCCTGATGGTGCGTTCGGGCGGGTGGCTGGCGCGACGCGACGACGCTGCATGCCGGGGCCTGCAAGGAGGAGTAACAAAGCTAGACGCCCGCCCGAACGTGCCAGCGGGTGCATAGCGGACTCACCCAAGAGGTGAGGGCTGCCGAAGAGAATTTCGTCAATATCCATACGCCTTCACAAGGGCAAATGAGCGCTCAACTGCCGGTTCCAGGTTCATCACGAACGGACCGGGAAGTGGATTTCCACCGCCAGCCCGCGCCCATCCAGGCCCGTGCCGAACTCGACACGGGCGGCATGGCGCTCCGCGATGCGCAGCACGATGGACAGGCCGAGGCCGACGCCGTCCGGCCCGACGGACTGGAGACGATGGAAGCGCCGACCCAGTTCATGGCGCCGCTCGGGCGGAATGCCGGGGCCGCTGTCGGCCACACGCAGCACGGGTCCGGCCTGGCCGGTGGTGGGGCTGACGGCCACCTCCACGCGCCCGCCAGACGGGGTGTAGCGCAGGGCGTTGTCGAGCAGATTGCGCAGCAGGATGCGCAGCCCTTCCGGCTCGCCGTGGTGCGGCGTTTCCTCGGCGGCCAGGGAGAGATTGATATCCCGGGCCACGGCCTTGTCCGCCCACTCGCCGCAGACATCCCGGACCAGTTCGGCCAGATTCAATGATTCGCCTTCCGTGGCCGCCACGCCTTCCAGCCGGGCCAGAGTCAGTAGTTGCGTCACCAGGCGGGACATCCGCTCCAGGGCCTCCCGCGCCTTGCCGACGGCGCCGTCGCGGCTGGCCGCGTCGGGCGCCAGGCGCAGGGCGTCCAGCTGGGCTTGCAGGGCGGCGATGGGAGTACGCAGTTCGTGGGCGGCGTCACCGGTGAAGCGCCGCTCGTTTTCCATGGCGGAGGAAAGACGGTCGATCAAATCATTCAGGGCATCCAGCAAGGGACGCAATTCCTCCGGGACCTCCCGCCCCGACACCGGCGCCAGATTGCCCGCGCCGCGCGCCGAAACATCGGCCGCCAGGCCCCGCACCGGCGCCAGGGTGCGGTGCACCAGCCAGGCAATGGCCAGCGCCCAGACCGGGATCACCAGCAGGAAAGGCCAGGCGTTGTTCCAGGCGATGCCGCGCACCAGTTCCTGGCGGATGGCCAGGCTCTGGCCCACCAGGACACGGACGCGGGAATGGTGGTCCGAGGCCCCGTAGAAACGGTAGGCGCCATCCTCGAGCTGGGCATTGGAGAAGCCCTCCGCCGACACCGGCAGCGGCTCCCGGCCTACCCCCGGCGAGCGGAGCAGGAGATGGGGCGCTTCATCGTGCTCGCCGCTGTGTTCACCCCCGTGCCAGACCTGGAACACCAATCGGGTCTGATAGTGATGCCCGCTTTTCCCCAACTCCTCGGCGATATCGTCGTCACCGGCCCGGGCCAGGGTCAGCAGGGTTTGGCCCACCTGGGCGAGTTGGGCATCGAACAGTTCGTCGGCCTCGTGCTGGGCGCCGCGATAGCCCCCATAGCCAGCCACCAGGCCACAAACCAGCAGCACGGCGATGGAACCGAAGATCAGGCGGCCTTGCAGGGAAGCGGGCCATTTCATGACCGGCTATCCACCAGATAGCCGATGCCGCGCAGGGTGCGGATGAAATCGCTGCCCAGCTTGCGGCGCAGGTGATGCACGTGGACCTCCACGGCGTTGCTTTCCACCCCCTCGCCCCAGCCGTAGATGGCCGACTCCAACTGGGCCTTGGACACAACCCGGCCCGTCGCCACCATGAGTTTTTCAAGCACGGAAAACTCCCGCGCCGACAAGTCCACCGGCACGCCGCCGCGCCAGGCCCGGCGGGCGGCGGGGTCCAGCTCTACCTCGCCGCAAACCAGGCGGGCCTGGGCTTGGCCCTGGGCGCGGCGCATGAGGGCATGCAGGCGGGCCGCCAGTTCCTCCATGTCCACCGGCTTCACCACGTAGTCGTCGGCGCCGGCGGCGAAGCCGGAGAGCTTGTCGTCCTTGGCATCGCGGGCGGTCAGGATGAGCACCGGCACCTTGCTGCCTTCCTTGCGCAGGCGCGTCAGCAGGCTGACGCCGTCCTCCCCCGGCAGCCCCAGGTCCAGCACCACGGCGGCGTATTCCTCGCTTTTCAGGGCATGCCGCGCGGGGGCCGCTTCCCGCAGCCAATCGGGGGAGAAGCCGAGGGCGCGCAGGCCGGCACGCAGGCCGTCGCCCAGGATGGGGTCGTCTTCGACGATGAGTATTCGCATGAGTTGATCTTCTTAAGCTGAGCTTAAGGTCGCCTTAAGACCCACACAAGGTAGGGAGATGAACATGGCACCGTCATCCACCCCCCTAGGACACCGCCATGAAACCCGCCACCCTCCTGCTGCTTCTCGCCGGCTTCTGGGCCACCACGGCCGGCGCCGGAGAAGTCCTGGCCCGCTACAACGCCGAGGCCGCGCAAATCAGCCCGGGCTTCACCCCTTCCACCGCGCGCGGCCAAGCCCTGTTCCAACGCGCCTGGACCGCTTCCTCCAGCCTGCCGCGCTGCACCACCTGCCACGGCGAGGATCCCCGCCGCCCCGGCCGCCACGCCATCACCGGCAAGGCCATTCAGGCCATGCAGCCGGCGGTGGAACCCGCCCGCCTGAGCGATCTGGCCAAGACCGAGAAGTGGTTCCGGCGCAACTGCCGCGAGGTGGTGGGCCGGGAATGCAGTTCCGCCGAGAAGGCCGATGTCGTCACCTATCTGATGCAAGGAGCCTGATCATGAACATCGCCCAGACCCTGATTTCCCTCGCCGCAGTCCTGTTCGCCACTGCGACAGTGCGGGCCGACGATATCCCCGCCACCCCGAAACATCCCGCCTGGAGCAGCGAGTGCGCCAGTTGCCATGTGGCCTACCCGCCGGCACTGCTCACCGCCGCCGGCTGGCGCACGGTCATGTCGGGCCTGGACAAGCACTACGGCAGCGATGCCAGCCTGGACGACAAGACCCGTGCCGACATCACCCGGTTTCTGGAAAGCCATGCCGGCAAGTCTGCGCGTGTCGCCAGCAAGGATGGGCGCATCACCGGCACCGCATGGTTCCGCCACGAGCACGACGAGGTGCCGGCGCGGGTCTGGCGCGCCGGCGTGAAGAGCCCGGCCCAATGCGAGGCCTGCCACACCGGCGCGGCCCAGGGCCGCTACAGCGAGAACGAAATCCGCATTCCCCGCGTCACCGCCAGCCGATAGGAGAGAATCATGGAACTGAAGAAGATTCTGGTTTGGGATCTGCCCACCCGTCTGAATCACTGGCTCATGGCCGGCGCCTTCGCCGTCGCCTACGCCAGCGGCGATTCCGAGGCCTGGCGTCTGGTCCATGTGGCGGCGGGCCTGATGCTCGCTGCCCTGGTCGCCTTCCGCCTGTTCTGGGGTCTGGCCGGCAGCCGCCATGCCCGCTTCGCCAGCTTCGTGCGCGGCCCATCCGCCGTGGTCGGCTATCTGCGCGGTCTGGTCCGGGGCGAGCCCGGCCACTGGGCAGGCCACAACCCGGCGGGGGGCTGGATGATCCTGTTCCTGTTAGCCATGGGCGCCCTGGTCACCGCCAGCGGGCTCGCGCTCTACCTGGAATGGGGCGGCGAGCTGTTCGAGGAAGTCCACGAAGCCGCCGCCAGCCTCATGCTGGGCGCCGTGGGCATCCATCTTATCGGCGTGATCAGCGCCAGCCTGATGCATCGGGAAAACCTGGTCCGGGCCATGTTCACCGGCATGCGCCAGGGCAAATTGGAAGAAGCCATATCAAGAACCTACGCCTGGGCTCTGCTGTTGCCTATCATTGGTGTAGTCGCAGCGATTTGGCTTGCCTTTCGCATCTAGCCCGAAACCGGCCAGAACTTTCCGGAGGAGGTGGGCGTTGCGACGACAATAGGAAATTCTTCCGGCCTCCCCGGGAAAGCCCATGCACTCACCGCATCCCCCCTGGCATACCCTGAATACGGACGAAGTGGTTCGACGGCTTGATGTGGACCCGGCGCGCGGGCTGACGGAATCCGATGCGAGCCGGCGCCAGGCCCGCTTCGGGCCGAACCGGCCCAGCCAGCGCGGAGGCCGGAGCGCGCTGATGCGCTTCGTCGACCAGGTCGTTCAACCCCTGGTGCTGGTTCTGATGGTGGCCGGCCTGGTCACCGCCTTCCTGGGCCAATGGGTGGATGCCGGCGTCATCCTCGGCGTCGTGTTCATCAACGCGCTGGTGGGCTTCATCCAGGAAGGCCGCGCCAGCGCCGCCCTGGCCGCTCTGGCCCGCGCGGTGGCCACCGAGGTGACGGTATTGCGCGAAGGCGAGCGGCGGCGCATGGACGCAGCCGGCCTGGTGCCCGGTGACGTGGTCTGGCTGGCCGCCGGCGACAAGGTGCCGGCGGATCTGCGCCTGCTGCACGGCAAGGAACTGCGCCTGGTGGAAGCCGCCCTGACCGGCGAATCCGCACCCACGGACAAGCATCCCGCCCTGGTCATGGCGGCGGATACGCCCCTGGCGGACCGGCGCAACATGGCCTACACCGGCACCCACGTGGCCGCCGGCCAGGGCCACGGCCTGGTGATCGCCACCGGCGACGCCACCGAGACCGGCGACATCGCCCGCCTCATCGCCGCCGCCCCGGACCTGACCACGCCCCTCACGCGCAAGATGGCCCAGTTCGCCAAATGGCTGCTGATTGTCATCCTGCTGTTCGCGGCCCTGACCTTCGTCATCGGCGTGCTGCGCGGCGAATCCGCCTACGTCATGTTCATGGCGGCGGTGGCCCTGGCGGTGGGCGCCATTCCCGAGGGACTGCCGGCGGCCCTGACCATCACCCTGGCCATCGGCGTGGCGCGCATGGCCAAACGCCGCGCCATCATCCGCAAGCTGCCGGCGGTGGAAACCCTGGGCAGTACCACGGTGATCTGTTCCGACAAGACCGGCACCCTCACCGAAAACGCCATGACCGTGCGCGCTGTCTGGGCAAGTGGCCACCGTTACGGAGTCAGCGGCCATGGTTACAGCCCGGAAGGCACCGTGACCCTGCCGGAGGGCGCCAGCCTGGACGGCGCCCTGCGCGAGACACTGCTGGCCGGCGTGCTCTGCAACGACGCCAGCCTGCATCGGGAAGATCGCCGCTGGCGCATCACCGGCGACCCCACCGAGGCCGCCCTGCTGGTGGCCGCCCGCAAGGGGGGGCTGGACGAGACCACCCTGCGCGCGGTGTTCCCGCGCCTGGACGAGCTCCCCTTCGACGCCCGCCGCCAGACCATGGCCACACTGCACGAGATCGAGGGCGACCGGGTGGCCTGCTGCGACGCCA
>CAZEOR010000103.1:0-8177 GCA_964513695.1 uncultured Thiobacillus sp. | reverse complement strand
TGGCGATGCGTTCCCGTGTCTCGGTGACCTGGCCGCGGATGTCGTCCAGCAGACGCGCGGCATCCTGGGCGACTTCCGCACCCCGGCTGGCCTGGTCGGCGCTGGCGCCGATGGAGGCGACGGCTTCGTCGGTTTCCTTTCGTATGGCGCCGATGGTGTTGGATATATCACGGGTGGCGGCGCTGGTGCGCTCGGCCAGTTTTCTAACCTCGTCCGCCACCACGGCAAAGCCGCGGCCTTGCTCTCCAGCCCGGGCAGCCTCGATGGCGGCGTTGAGGGCCAGGAGGTTGGTCTGTTCGGCGATGTCGCCGATGATCTTGATAACCTTGCCGATTTCTTGGGAACGCTCGCCCAGCTGTTTCACCAGGGTGGCAGATTCACCCACCGATTGGGCGATGTGGGCAATGGTGGCCGCGGCCTCCGTGACTCTCAGGCTGCCTTCGCCGCTCAATTCGCTGGCTCGGCCCGCCAGATCCGAGGCTTCGCCGGCATGCTGGGCCACCTGGCCGATGCTGCCGGACAGTTCCTCCACAGTGGAAGCCGTGGTTTCCGTGGCCTCGGCTTGGCGCCCTGAGCCGGAATTGACCTGTTCCGCGTTGGCGGATACCCGGCCCGCCGCTTCCGTCAGTTCAGTGGCGTTGAAATACACCTGGCTGATGATGCCCTGGAGGTTGGTGAGCATGGCGTTGAGTTCCGCCGCAAGCGCGCCCGCTTCGTCGTTGCCACCCTGAGTACAACGGGCATCCAGGTCGCCCTGGACGCGGACTTTCGCAACCAGGGCGCGCAGTGCTGCCACGGGACGTCCGAATCGTCGGTCCACGAATTTGCCAACGGCGAATGCGAGGCCGATCGTGCAGAGTAACCACAAGCCCCAGGTCAGTATCTGGCTGTCCGGAAAGGCGATATGCGCGCCTGTCCATGCCAGCGTGGATAAGCATGCGGCAACGAGGGTGGGTGCAAACGTGGTGATAAAGATTCTGGAAACGAAAAGCATATGTTCTCCTCCCGCTTGCTTGCACAACCCGAACGCATTTCCATCCAATTCCGGGAGCCGAAACCGCTACGCCGGCAAAGGGAGGATCGCACCTGATTAGATTGTTGAGGCACAAGAAAGCATGCAGGTTTTACGGCCTCGATCGGGAAAACTTAAGGCGCCGGCCTGCAAGGAAGGACTTGACCTGTAATGTGTCTGGTCAGGTTGGGTATGCGTCGGGATAATGCCTCCTCGCCAACCTAAACGATCCGGAATCCCATCCCGATGAAAAAACCGAAGTTGATCCTTCTGGCGCTATTGGTCCTTGTCCCGGTGGGGTTCGTGGTCCAGAAACTGATGCTGGGCAAGACGGTGGACGGTGTGGCCGCGACCCGTCAAGCCCTGACCGAGACAGTCATTTCCAGTGGCCGAGTGATAACACCTGATCGCATCGAGATCGGCGCGGAAATGGTAGGCAAGGCGGTGAAGGTGCCGTTGGAGGAGGGAGATCGGGTGAAGGCGGGACAACTTCTTGCCCAAATGGACGACAGCGAGCAGCGCGCCACAGTGGAACAGGCCAGACGGGCCGTGGAGGAGGCATCCGCGCGCCTCGACCAGTTGAATCAGGTCACGCGGCCGGTTTCAGACCAGAACCTGGCCCAGGCCGAGGCCAACCAAGCCCAGGCAGCGGCCGAGTTCGAGCGGGTAAAGACATTGGCCGAGGCCGGGTTCTACAACCAGTCGCGGCTCGATGAAGCGCGCCGGGCCGTGGATGCCACCCGCGCGGCGCGGGAGGCGTCCCAGGCCCAGGCACGGGGCAACCGGCCGGAAGGCGTGGAAACCCGCTTGGCCAAGGCGCGCCTGGAACAGGCCAAAGCCGCCCTGGCCCTGGCCGTGGCCAAGCAAGGGAAGACCACAATCCGTGCGCCGGCTGCCGGCTTGCTGGTGCGGAAGCTGGTGGAGTCCGGCGACACCCTCACCCAGGGCAAGAAACTGTTCGAGCTGGCGGCGGATGGGGAAACCCAGATCGTCTTGCAGATCGACGAGAAAAATCTGGGGCGACTGGCGGTGGGCCAAGCGGCCAGCGTGTTGGCCGACGCTTATCTGAACCAACCGTTCCCCGCTGAGATCTTCTACATTTCGCCCGCCGTGGATGCGGCCAAGGGGTCGGTGGAAGTGAAGCTCCGGGTCAAGGCGCCTCCCGCCTTCGTCAAGTCGGACATGACCGTCTCCGTCGAGATCGGCGTGGGCGAGCGCAAAGATGCGTTGACCGTTCCCGCTGATACCGTGCGCGAGGTGGGTTCCGCCCAGCCCTGGGTGCTGGTGGCCAACAATGGCCGCGCCGAGCGCCGCCCGATCAGGTTGGGCTTGCGCGGCACCGGCCGTGTGGAGGTGGTCAATGGCCTGAAGGCGGGAGAGGTCGTGATTCCCGCCGCATCGGGCATAGATCCTGGCGACAAGGTTCGCGCGGGATCGACTCGCAATTAACGGAGCCGAGCCCATGCCCTTCGAATGGGTTCTGGCCTTGCGCTTCCTGCGCGAGGGCCGCATGCAGACGGCGCTGATCATGGCCGGTACCACGGTGGGGGTGGCGGTGATCATCTTCATCACCACTTTGGTCAACGGCCTCCAGATCAGCTTGGCCAACCGCACCCTGTCCACCCAGGCCCATATCACCGTGCGTGCCCCCGACGACGCGCCGACGCCGGTGCTCGACCGGTCCGGTGGCCGGGAGGTGGCTACCCACCTGGAGCCGCGCGTGCAGAGGCTGCGTTCCATCGACCAGTGGGAGCGGGTGTTCCGGGAACTGCCGGGCCAGCCCCATGTGGTGGACGTGTCCCCCATCGCCACCGGCTCCGGCTTCGCCTTCCGCGGCAACGCCAGCAAGTCCATCGCCCTCGTGGGAGTCATGCCGGAACACTACAACCGCATCGTCAAGGTCAGCGACAAGCTCACCGCCGGGCAATACCGCATCGGCCCAGGCGAGGCCCTGATCGGCATCGAGCTGGCCAAGGATCTGGGCGCGGCGGTGGGGGACCGTATCCGTATCCAGAGCAGCGAGAACCGGGAAGACGTGTTCCGCATCACCGGACTGTTCGATCTGGGCGTGAAGGATCTCAACCGGCGCTGGGTCATCATGCCCCTGCGCAGCGCTCAGAGCCTGCTCGACCTGCCAGGCGGGGTGACCCACATCGACCTGACCGTGGACGACATATTCATCGCCGAGGAAGTGGCCAACCACATCGCGTCCCAGACCGGCCTGACGGCGGAAAGCTGGATGGCCATCAATACCCAGCTCCTTACCGCGTTCAAGAACCAGACCATGACCACCCGCACGGTGCGTCTGTTCCTGGTACTGATCGTCGCCCTGGGCATCGCCAGCGTGCTGGTGGTGTCGGTCGTGCAGAAACAGCGGGAGATCGGCATCCTGCGCGCCATGGGCGCCTCGCCCCACCGCATCATGCGGGTCTTTCTGATCCAGGGCGGTATCGTCGGCGGCACCGGCGCGCTGCTCGGTTCCGGACTGGCCACCCTCATGGTGGTGGGCGCCTCCGTGGCCCTGCGCCAGGAGGACGGCACGCCCGTCCTGACTGGCGACATCGAAATCACCTACTACCTCACCGCTGCCATCGTCGCCGTGCTCACCGGTCTGCTGGCAGCCGTGGCCCCGGCTCGCCGCGCCGCGAAAATGGACCCGGTGGAGGCGATTCGTTATGGCTGAGGACAAAGCCGACATCCTGCGCCTGGACGGCGTGCGCAAGTCCTACAACGTGGGCACGCCCATCGAGGTGGAAGTGCTGCACGGCATCGACCTGGCCCTCAAGGCCGGTGAGTTCGCCGCCCTGATCGGCCCGTCCGGCTCGGGCAAGAGCACCCTGCTGCACATCATCGGCCTGCTGGAGCGGCCCACCTCCGGCGGCATCCTCATCGCCGGCAAGGAGATTGCCACCCTGGACGAGGCGGAAATGACCGAACTGCGTGGCCGCACCCTGGGCTTCGTGTTCCAGTTCCACCACCTGCTGCCCGAGTTCACCGCCTTGGAAAACGTCATGATGCCCACCCTCATCGAAGAGGGCCGCTACACCCGGCCCATGCGCGAGCGGGCAAAATGGCTGCTGGGCAAGGTGGGCCTGGCCGACGCCGTGGACAAGAAGCCCAGCGCCTTGTCCGGCGGCATGCAGCAGCGCGTGGCCATCGCCCGTTCCCTGGCCATGAACCCGCCCCTGGTGCTGGCCGACGAACCCACCGGCAACCTGGACAGCCACACCGCCGACGAGATTTTCGCCCTGCTGCGCGAATTCAACCGGGAGGAGGGCGCCGCCTTCCTCATCGTCACCCACGACCCGCGCCTGGCGGGCCGGTGCGACCGGCGCGTGGAATTGATGGACGGCCAGGTCAAGCAGGAAATCGTGGAGGCAAGGCCATGAGCAGCGTGAATTTCTTCGAAACCCAGTTCCAGCGCCAGGTGAGTTCCGGCGAGTTCGCCCTCAATCCTTTCGAACGTCTGGCCCTGCCTTACCTGCATGGCGAAGTCCTCGACCTGGGCTGCGGCCTGGGCAACCTGGCCCTGGAAGCGGCGCGGGCCGGCTGCCGGGTCACCGCCCTGGACGGCAGCCCCACCGGCATCGCCCGCATCCGCGAGTCCGCCGCGCGTCTGGACACGAATCAGGACACGAACCAGGGCCTGGCGCTGGAAGCCCACGAAGCCGATCTCGCCCGCTACGCCATCGACCGGGACTACGACGCCATCGTCGCCATCGGCCTGCTCATGTTCTTCCCCCGGGACCGGGCCGAAGCCATGCTGGCCGACATCGTCGCCCACGTGAAACCCGGCGGCGTCGCCGTGCTCAACGTGCTCACCGAGGGCACCAGTTTCCTGGGCATGTTCGAGCCCGGCCACTACCACCTGTTCCCGGTCGGCGCCATGAAGGCCGCCCTGCCGGGCTGGACGATCCTGGCCGAATCCCGCGACAGCTTCCCGGCCCCCGGCGATACCCTGAAGGTGTTCGATACCGTTATCGCCCGGCGGCCATGAAAACCATCCTCATCACCGGCTGTTCCTCCGGCATCGGCGCCGCCGCCGCCCGCTGCCTGTCCGGCCGGGGCTGGCGCGTGTTCGCCACCGCGCGCAAGGCGGCGGACGTGGAGCGCCTGAACGCGGAAGGCCTGGAAAGCCTGGCACTGGACCTGGACGATTCCGCCAGCATCCGCGCCGCCGTGGAGGAAATCCTGTCCCAGACCGGCGGCCGCCTGGATGCCCTGTTCAACAACGGCGGCTTCGGCCAAGTGGGCGCCGTGGAAGACCTGACCCGCGACGCCCTGCGCGAACAGTTCGAGACCAACCTGTTCGGCTGGGTGGAACTCACCAATCTCGTCATCCCGGCCATGCGCGCCCAGGGCCACGGCCGCATCGTCATGAACAGCTCGGTGCTGGGCTACGCCGCCTTCGCCTACCGGGGCGCCTACAACGCCGTGAAGTTCGCCGTGGAAGGCCTCACCGACACCCTGCGTCACGAACTGCACGGCAGCGGCATCCATGTGGCCCTCATCGAGCCCGGCCCCATCGCCACCCGCTTCCGGGAAAACTGCCTGCCCCACTTCGAGAAACACATCGATTGGCAAAACAGCGTCCATCGCGCCCAGTACGAAGGTCAGATGGCCCGTCTCAATACCCCCGGCCCAGCCACTCCCTTCACCCTGGGGCCGGAGGCGGTGGTGGACAAGCTGCTCAATGCGCTGGAGAGCCCTTTCCCCAAGCCCCGCTACCCGGTCACGCTGCCTGCGGTGGCGTTCTGGTGGCTGAAGCGGTTCCTTTCCGTGCGGGCGATGGATTGGGTGCTGATGCGGGCCTCGCGCGGCGGCAAGCGCTAGCAGCGCTCTTGGCGCCTCGCCGAGCCCCTCCCCCGCGTGCGGCGGGGAAGGCGAGTTTCAGCCGCCCCGCTTCCGCTCCATCACAAAGGCGATGGCGAACGCCTCGGCCAGGGCGATCAAGGCCCAGAACGACAACTCCAGCGCGATCAGCGGCAGGGGTTCGCCGAACTGGTTGAAGGGCGTGAAGAATTCCCAGAACAGATAGCACATGAAGAAGATCAGCCCCGCGAAGCGCAAGGCCCGGGGCGCCACGCCCCGGGGCCAGGCGACGGCCAGCCACTTGTAGACAAAGGCGTGGCCGATGCCGAACAACA
The DNA here is from genome assembly GCA_964513695.1 of uncultured Thiobacillus sp. GTDB lineage: Bacteria > Pseudomonadota > Gammaproteobacteria > Burkholderiales > Thiobacillaceae > PFJX01. The sequence goes on along the minus strand of CAZEOR010000103.1, from coordinate 2,018 downwards.
GCAGCCCCAGGATGATCGGCGCAGGATGGTAAGCCACCAGGGGCAGCGGCTCCAGCCGGGTCCAGACCGCGATGAGCTTCTGGCTCTGCATGGGCGAGGTCAGCAGGATGCCCTTGCCATCCCAGCCGAAACCGATGCCCCGGAAGGTGAGCAACATGGCGAGGTTCATGGCCATGCCACCGGCGAGGCCCGCGAGGAGGGGTTTCATGTTGGCAGCCTTTGTCTTGCTGAAAAAAGGAGGGATGCTGACTTTTGAGCGTCTGGGGGATATTCGAGTCTGATCTGTTTAATCCTGCCTTGTGACCAGCTAGCCGATGACCTGAGCGACAAGCTCTCGCAAATAATATGGAAGAAACCACTTATGGCTGTTTATCGGTCATGTCGATCAACAAACCGTGGTCTGTCCCCTATTGTTCCACCTCCATGCCCGAGAGGCTGCGCGGCGCGCCCCAGTCGTCCGGCATCTTATTGAGTGTGGCGGCGATGTAGGCCATGAGGAGCTGTTGGGTTTCTGTTTTCATGCCGACCTCGCTCAGTGTTGATGGATTGAATACTCGATGCGCCCGGTACGGTAGCTCGCCAGCCGTTCGGCCACCTCATCCAGACGCCCAGTGATCAGGCCGTTACTGTCCAGCTCCCAGCGTGTGCGGTAAACGAACCGGGCCAGGGCCGCGCAGAACATGCCGGGCGCTTGTGCGGCTAAATCATAGGTGTGCAGATAGGTGCGGATTTGGACCCAGCCGCCCGGTTTGGAAGGGTCGGCGGCCCAGACCTGCCAGATTTCCTGTGGCGCATTGATGACGCTGGCCAGCAGCTTGGAAAACGAACGGTGCTCCAGCGGCATGGCCTCGATCAAGGTCTCGATCTGCTCCAACGAGAAGTGCAGCAGCGCGCCGGTCACGTCACGGTGCTGGATGATGGGCTCGCGGAGGTCCATGTGTTTCTATTTATCCCATTCGTTCGTTTTGTGTCTTCCATATGCGAAGTATTTCTGGCGCATTTTCATCACACTTGCACCCGGCATCGACATAGCGGGTCATTTCCATTCGCGACAGTGTTTGCACCTCGCAGCGACAGTGCAGCCGCTTGCAGTGCCATGGTGTTCTGTCGCTTTCCCATATCGCATCATCTGCCAGGTGAGTCTCCCAGCGTAGCGGCGGCCCACCCGCCTCATCGACCTCAGAGATACACCACCCACTCATCTGCCAGAACGGGCGCAAGTGCTTGATTGCATCCATCTGTTGCTTGTGGAACAGCCAGAAATGGCGTGTTACCCACTTGTCATAGAGATGCCCTGCCATATCGGTAAGCGCATCGGTATGAAATTCCCGCACGTCATCAGCAGAAATTGGTTCTTCTTCCGGTTCGGTCTCTTGAAAATCCATCCTGTGCTGGATCATGGCCTCATAGGCCGGCCATGGCCAAGGTTCGCTTGGCAAGCAGGAAAGCATTGCCTTGACTGCCTTGGGCCTGTTCCCAGCCTGCATGACTTCTCTGATTTCCGACTGCTTGGCTAGTAGCGGCGCCGGGGACAAACACGCCCAACGCGCCAGATCGGTCAATTGCTGGTCGAAGGAATGACCAGGCAAATCTAGCGGAATTTCCAAAGGCATTTGTTTCTCCCTGATTGTTGTCTTATTCGGTCAGTTGCTTATGTCGGTCAGGTCGAGGACGATATCGCCGGCAATTTCGAGCTGCGTACCGATGCTGACGGAACCAACCAGACAATGATAATCGCAACCACGGCAAGGCGTTTTCCGCCGGGATGTGACTGGCTGGATCAGGAACTGCGTCGCGAGAATGTTCAGACATGGTTGCCTCCCTTTTTTCGCAATCTACGCTGCCCGTGAGGAGCATGGCAAGGGCGGGAATGTGGCGGCTTGCCCGATGGGAATTCCGCCCCTTGCCCCGGTTTGACAGGCCAAGGCAAGCGGGCCTAAGGTGGTCCGTACCAGCTTTCCGCCCGGGAGCCCCTATGCATCCGCGCTTCCACATCTTCAGCCTTCCCCTCTTCTTCG
>CAZEOR010000102.1:0-8323 GCA_964513695.1 uncultured Thiobacillus sp. | reverse complement strand
CCGCTATTGCCAGCGAAGCCGAGAACCTGCCTGAACTGAAGCCTCTGGCCGAGTTCCTGGCGGTGTCTGGCCGTGGCATCGTTCGTTGACAGTGAGGAGAGAGGAGTGAGGCATGAGGAGGAAAACCCCGTATCGGACACCAGTTCTACCCCTCACTCCTCACCCCTCACCCCTCACCCCTCACTGCCCCATAGCCATCGTAGCCGGGGAAGCCTCGGGAGATCTGCTCGGCAGCCTATTGATCGGTGCGGTGAAGCAGGCTGGGTTGGCGGGAAATTTTTTCGGTATCGCAGGGCCAAAAATGCAGGCCGCAGGCGCTCGTACCCTCTACCCCATGGAAACCCTGTCCGTACGTGGTTACGTGGAAGCCCTGGGTAGCCTGCGCAAAATTCTCGGCATTCGCAGGGCACTCAAGAACCTATTTCGGAAAGAACCGCCGCGACTCTTTATCGGTGTCGATGCGCCAGATTTTAATCTGGCTATTGAAGCCGACCTGAAGCGGGCCGGTATTCCAACCGTGCATTTCATCAGTCCCTCAGTCTGGGCTTGGCGCCCCAAGCGCATAGAGAAAGTGCGCAAGGCGGTTTCCCACGTCCTGCTCATCTTTCCGTTCGAGGAGGCGCTTTACCAGCAGGCCGGTATACCAGCCACCTATGTGGGCCATCCGATCGCTCATGCCTTGCCGGAACCCAGACGGCTCCTTGCCAGGGAAAAGCTGGGGTTGTCGCCGGAGGGAGAGTTTGTGGTGTTCATGCCCGGGAGTCGGCCGGGTGAACTGAAAGCGCTGGCAAAATTGTTCATCCTGACGGCCAAACAGTTGAACAAGGCCCGCCCCAACACCCGTTACCTTATTCCCCTGGTGAACCGGGAAACCCGGCTGATCTTCGAACAGGCCCTTTATGAAACCGAGGGCCGCGACCTGCCCCTGCGCATCCTATTCGGACATGCCCATGATGCGCTCCAGGCAGCGGATGCGGCGCTGATCGCATCCGGCACAGCCACCCTGGAGGCTCTGCTGCTGGAGTGTCCTCATGTCATCACCTACAAGGTGCCTTGGCTGACCTGGCAGATCATGAAACGCAAGGCATTGCTGCCCTGGATCGGATTGCCAAACATACTGGCCAATCGGAGCGTCGTGCCGGAGATAATTCAGGATCAGGCCACCCCCGAGGCCTTGGCCGAAGCATTGGCAAAGTTGCTGACGGACGATGAGGCACGCCAGATACAGATCGAGGAGTTCCAGATTCAGCGGGCTCGCCTGAAACGTGATACGCCACGTCTCATCGCCCAAGCGCTGAAACCATTTCTGGAAAATCCAACCCATGCCTGAAGCCCTATGCGCTGACACGCTCATGATCTGCGGTGTCGATGAAGCGGGACGGGGCCCCCTGGCCGGTCCCGTCTATGCGGCAGCGGTCATCCTTGATCCCCACCAGCTCATCCCCGGCCTCAAGGACTCCAAGAAGGTCCCTGAAGCAGCACGGATTCGTTTAGCCGGAGAAATCCGCGCTCATGCCCTGGCCTGGTCGGTGGCCTGGGCCAGCGAGGAGGAGATCGACCGCCTCAACATCCTGTATGCAACCATGCTGGCCATGCGGCGCGCGGTTTTGGGACTGAATCCCGCCGCCCAAGCGGCGCTTATCGACGGCAACCGCTGCCCCGAGTTGCCCATTCCCGCCCGAGCCATCGTCAAAGGCGACGCCAGCGAACCCTGCATCTCAGCGGCGTCCATCCTGGCCAAGACGGAACGCGATAAAGAAATGCGGCGTCTGGCCGATATATACCCTGCTTACGGATTCGATCGACATGCCGGTTATCCCACCCCAGAACACTTGGCCGCTTTAGAATCCCATGGTCCGAGCCCCATCCATCGGAAGAGCTTCGGTCCGGTAAAAAAATTCTGCATAAAGTACTGATCAAAAAGGAGTAGCTGATCATGTTCGTGATCATCGGCTGGGTGGTTGCCCTGGCGGGTATTTTCGGTGGGTTCGTGGCGGCGGGCGGCCATTTGGCAGCGCTGATGCAACCCCTGGAATTTGTCATGATCGGCGGTGGCGCCTTCGGCGCCTTCATCGCCTCCAATAACGCCCATGGCCTTAAGCACACCCTGGGCGGCATCGCCAGTTGCTTCAAGGGTTCCAAGTACACCAAGGCGTTCTACATGGAACTCATCGGTCTGCTGTTCGAACTTCTGGCCAAGGCGCGCAAGGAAGGCCTCATGTCCCTGGAGGGCGACGTCGAGGAGCCGGACAAGAGCGCCATCTTCGCCAAATATCCCAATATCCTGTCGGACCATCATCTGGTGGATTTCATTACCGACTACATGCGCATGATGGTGGGCGGCAACCTCAACGCCATGGAAATCGAAAACCTCATGGACAGCGAAATCGAGACCCACCACCATGAGGAGATGCATTCCTCCCACGCCGTCGCCAAGTTGGCGGACGGCATGCCCGCCTTCGGTATCGTGGCGGCGGTGATGGGTGTGGTCCACACCATGGAATCCCTGCATCTGCCCCCTTCCGAACTGGGCCTGCTCATCGCTCATGCCCTCGTTGGCACCTTCCTCGGCATCCTGCTTTCATACGGTTTCGTCGCTCCGTTGGCCACTGTTCTCGAGGGCAAGGCAGCCGAATCCACCAAGGTTTACCAGACCGTCAAGGTCATTCTGCTCGCTTCTCTGAATGGCTTCGCACCTCAGACTTGTGCCGAATTCGGGCGCAAGGTGCTGTACTCGACAGAACGTCCTTCCTTCCGCGAACTGGAAGAAGACATCAAGGCCCGCAAGGGCAAGTGACCGGTCAACGGTTAGCGGAGACAGGCAATGGCTGACGATACCCAACGGCCCATAGTCATCAAGCGTATCAAGAAGGGGGGCGGAGGCGCCCATGGCGGCGCATGGAAGATCGCATATGCCGACTTCGTGACCGCAATGATGGCCTTCTTCCTACTCATGTGGCTCCTTGGCTCGGCTTCGAAGGCCAAGATGGAAGGTATTTCCGAATATTTCAAAACACCCTTGAAAGTCGCCATGACGGGTGGCTCTGGCGCGGGGGATGCCACCAGTGTCATCAAGGGTGGCGGAACGGATCTCACCCGCCGCGCAGGACAGGTCAAGCAAGGTGACGTCGAATCAACGAAATCCCATGCGGAACAGGTGCGCCAGGAGTCGGCAAGACTGGAAAACCTGAAAGCCAAGCTAGAGAAAGCCATCGACAGCAACGCCAAGTTGGTCCAGTTCAAGAAGCAGCTCAAGTTGGACATCACCACCGAAGGTCTGCGCATCCAGATCGTGGACGACCAGAATCGGCCCATGTTCGATTCCGGCGGTGCTGTCATGAAGTCGTATACCCGTGACATCCGGCGCGAGATCGGCAAGACCCTGAACGAAGTGCCAAACCGGATCAGTCTCTCGGGCCATACTGACGCTGTGCCCTACTCGGGTGGTGAGGCGGGGTATAGCAACTGGGAGCTATCCGCCGACCGTTCCAATGCTTCTCGGCGCGAACTGGTGGCTGGTGGTCTGGAAGACGGCAAGGTGTTGCGGGTGGTCGGACTGGGCTCCGCCATACCCTTCGACAAGGACAATCCGAACTCCTCGATTAACCGGCGTATCTCCATCATCGTCATGAACAAGAAAGCCGAGGAGGCCATCACCAAGGAATCGCGCCAGGTCGAGGCGACTTCGGCCAAGGAAGTGGCGGAGAAACTGGATGTCAAGCACTGACGCACTGCCGTCTCTCTTGATCTCCCACCTGCCTCCCGCCCTGGCTGCCCTGCTGGCCCATCTGCCCGGCCTTTTCCTGGGCGCCGTATTCCTTGTATCTGGCATCGAAGCTCCAATGTTTCTATTGGTCCTGCTCATCGGACTTTCCGCGGCGGCCCTGGCCCATTTCTGGAATCTCCCGGTCTGGTGGCGCCTGATCAACCTGAGCTTCGCGCCCCTGCTTTGGCTCGGCCTACAAGCTGAAATGGATTCCCGCTGGTTTCTAGGGGGGTTCCTGCTGTTGCTCCTGACTTCCCTGGGGGCTGTTCGCACCAGGGTTCCCCTCTACCTGTCCAGTATGCGCGCTGCGGAAGAATTGGCGATACGGCTCCCGGAAAACGGCCGCTTGTGTGACCTCGGTTGCGGGCTGGGCGGCCCCTTGGCCCGTGTCAGCGGCCTGCGACCGGATGCCCGGCTCTTTGGTGTAGAGGCAGCCCCCCTGAATTGGCTCATCGCTCGTATCCGGCTCCTGGGGCGAGCGGAGATTCGTCTGGGCAGCCTCTGGGACACCGACCTGACACGTTGCGACATGGTCTACGCCTATCTCTCTCCAGCACCCATGGCACGCCTCTGGGAAAAAGCCGAGGCCGAAATGAAGCCCGGCAGTCTTTTTATCAGCAACAGTTTTGCCGTACCCGGTATACGCTTCGACGAGGTGCTTGAATTGAACGACCTGTCCCATTCCCGTCTCCTGATCCGGAGGATGTGATGACTGACTGGCTCGAACAACTGAAACCCGGCGGGGTGCCAATCTTCCTTCGTACACGGGAATCCCTCAGCGCGCTCGGGCCCAGGCGGGAAGCCTTGACTGCACGGGAAATCGCGCTGGAGTTACTGGTTGACCCACTCGCCACCCTGCAAACGGTCCATGCCATCAACGCAAAGATGGGGCAACGTTTCGGGGCGGAAGTTGCAACCGTGGAACATGCTCTGATGATGCAGGGTATTGGCGCCTTTCTAGATGCTTCCCGCAATTTTCCTGTTCTCGAGGGAACTGCCGCCGGCCGGGATGACCGTGCCCTCAAGGCCCTGCATGTCCTCACTCGCCGGGCCCAACATGCTGCTTGGCAGGCTCGGGATTTCGCCGTTCTTCATAGTGATGTGCGTGCTGAGGAAGTCCAGGTCGCCGCCATCCTCCACCACGTGCCGGAGATGCTGATCTGGTTGCGTGCGCCGGAAACAGCCAGGAAATTGAATCGATTGCGGCGGAAAACGACTCATCAGGAAGCTGAAACTGCGGTCCTGGGCATGTCGATGCAAACTCTGCGCATGCAATTGCTGGAGGCTTGGAGCATCCCGGAACTGACACGGGATTTGCTGGATGAGAAATATGCCGAGCGAGCCCGTCAAAGCATACTCCGAGCCTGCATCGACATCGCGGAACGCAGCGAACGGGGTTGGTGGGATGAATCACTTCAGGCGGATTACAGCAAGTTGGCTGGCGTTGAAAACACGCCAATGGAAATCGTCATCGCCACGGTGCACGGTAATGCCGCCCGTTTCGCGCGCAACTGCGACTGGATCTCCACACCACCCTCTGCCACCTGGCTGCCCATGATTCCCGGTTCCTGGCCCGAGGAAGAAGAAGCGGAGCTTCCCGCGGACGCACGACAAGCGGCTGAAATACCCTCTTCATCGCCAGCTTCCGTTTCCGCTCAGGTACGAGCAAAGCCCATAGCGACGGAGGAGCATGTCGTCTGTCCCATGCCGGACAAGCATGTATTCCGAGAAGCCCTCAAGGGAATCGAGGAGCATCTCGACGGCAGCCTGACCCTCAACCAGATGTCGGCGGTCATCCTCAAGGGACTTCACACTGGACTGGGCCTCAGCCGCATACTCTTCGCCATGGTCACTCCCGATGGGGAACGCGTAAAGATGCGTTTCTCCCTGGGCATCCCGCCGGAAGATCACCTCCGCCATTTCGAGTTTGCCATCGCCAGCAAGGATCTTTTCGGACAACTGATGGGCAAGATGCAGGGTGTTTGGATCAACGAAGGGAATCGAGAGCGACTCTGGCCCATGGTGGATCCCAAGCTCCAGAAACTTATCGGTAGCGGGGATTTCTATGCCATGAGCCTGTTCAGTGGCAGCAAACCGATGGGACTTATCTACGCCGACCGGGGCCATGGTGAATGCGGACTGGACCCACTCACCTACACTGACTTCAAAATGCTCTGCCTGCAAGCGGCACGAGGGCTGGGCAAGGTCAAAGCACCGTCCTGATCGTAAATCAGGTCGCCATCCGTACCGCGTCTTCCACATCCACCGCCACCGGCCGCGATACGCCGGGTTCCGGCATGGTCACGCCCACCAGCTTTTCCGCCATTTCCATGGTGATGCGGTTGTGGGTGATGAACAGGAACTGGGTCTCCGCCGACATCTTTTTCACCAGGTTGCTGTAGCGCTCGGTGTTGCTGTCGTCGAGGGGAGCGTCCACCTCGTCCAGCAGGCAGAACGGGGCCGGATTCAGGCGGAAGAAGGCGAACACCAGGGACAGCGCGGTGAGGGCCTTCTCGCCGCCGGAAAGCAGGTGAATGGAGCTGTTCTTCTTGCCCGGCGGCTGGGCCACGACGGTCAGGCCCGCGTCGAGGATTTCCTCGCCGGTGAGGATGAGTTGCGCCTCGCCGCCACCGAACAGATCCGTGAACAGGGATTTGAATTCCCGGCTGACCCGGTCGTAGGTGTCCTTCAGGCGGGAGCGGGTTTCCCCGTCGATGCGGCGGATGGCTTCTTCCAGTGTTGCAGCGGCGGTTTCCAGGTCTTCCGCCTGGGCGTCCAGATACTGCTTGCGCTCCTGGGCCGCCTTGAGTTCGTCCAGGGCTGCCATGTTGACCGGTCCGAGGGCAGCGATGTCAGCTTCCAGACGGGCAAGGTCGTTCTTCAGCCAGGTTTCCGCCCTGCCGGCAATGCCGGCCGCCTGCGCGCGATTTTCCAGCTCCGCCTCGTCCACACCTTCCAGCTCTTCCGTGTAACGGGCTTCCACCAGGCGGGCTTCCTGGAGCTTCAATTCCAAGGTCATGGCCTTTTCCTTGAGAGGCTCCAGGGCGTGCTCGGTATTGAACCGGACGCTTTCCATTTCACGCAGGGCGCCGTTGGCGCTTTCCAAGGCTTCGCGCGCGGCGGTCAGGATGGTTTCAGCCTGTTGGCGGCGCTCCAGAGCCGCATCCAGGGCAGACAGGGTCGGGCTTTCCTGGGCCTGGGCCAGCTCGGCTTCGAGCCGGGCAAAGGTCTGCGCCAGATCCTCGAGGGCGCGGGCGGCGCGGCCCTTGCGTTCGTCCAGATCCCTCAGTCGGGCGGCGATGGAACGGGCCTGGAAGGTGGCTTCCTGGGCCTCCCGCTCGGCGTGGCGCAGGGATTCCCGCACCGTGTGCATCTTCTGGTCGGCAGCCTGGCGCGCGGAACGCACCTCATCCAGGCGTTCCTTGGCCATGTCGAATTCCATCTGGGCTTCCCGATGGCGTTCGCTGGCGTCGTTCCAGGCTTCCTCCTCCACCGCCATCTGGTCGTAGATCTCGTCCAGTTCCTTGGTGATCTGAGCGCGGCGCTCCTGCACCCGGCGCAGGGCCTCCTGGCCGCGCACCACCTCCACCTGAAGCTGATGGACCTGGGCCTGGGCCTGGGCCAGTTGCGCCTGGAGCGCCTCGCCCTGGCGGCGGGCAGTCTGCTGGGTGGTTTCCGCCTGGCGCACCTCTTCGGCTACTTCCTCTACACCAGCTTGAGCCAGTTCCAGGTCGGCCTCCAGTGTTTCGATCTCACGCGCCCGTGCCAGCAGGCCGTGGTGACCCTTCTCCGGCGCGTTGAAAGTGAGACTTTGCAGGCTGACCCGGTGGCCGTCGCGGGTGGCGATGAATCCGCCGGCTGGGAGTCGTTCCCGCTGCGCCAGGGCATGGGCCAGGTTGTCGGTGGCAAAGGCCAGGGCCAGCCGATCGGCGAGGAAGCGTGCGACCAGTGGATCGTCGGTGTGGATGAGGTCGGCAAGGGCGTGCATGTCCCCCTCCCCCGCCGGCATTTCTGTCAGTAGTTCGGATTCCCTCTCGGATTCCAGAGCGGGGAGCAACAGCTCAAACCGGCCTTCGGGCGGTTCGGCGGCCCAGGCAAGATCGGCCTCCGCCGCCAACGCCGCCATGGCTTCGCCCAGCGCCGCTTCCACGGCGGTTTCCCAGCCCTCCTCCACGCGGATTTTCTGCCACAGCCGCGCCACCGATTCCAATCCCTGCCGCTCCAGCCAGGCCGTACCCTCGCTTTCCGTTTGCTGGGCGGCGGCCTGCATCTTCTTCAGGGCGGCGACTTCCGCTTCCTTGCGGTGCAATTCCCGGTTGGCCTCGTCCAGGGCCAGACGCGCCTGACGCAGGCGGGCTTCGTGGCCGGGCCATTCAGCGCGGGCGGCTGCCAGGTATTCGGCGAGCCGTTCCACCCGTTCCTGTTCCGTCTCCAGATCCATGCGCTGGCGTTCCAGGGCGGATTCGTCGGAACCGGCAAGCTTTTCCTTCTCCTCCATCAGACGCAGTTCCCGCGCCTTGTGCTGGTCCAGGATGCGTTCCGCGTGGGCCTGGTTGG
>CAZEOR010000101.1:6183-8347 GCA_964513695.1 uncultured Thiobacillus sp. | reverse complement strand
GAATGCTTGGCCGCTGCTGCCATTCCACGTGAAAATATTGCGGGCAGTATGTATAGGGATCAAGGCGCTGGCATCCCATTGGGCCGTGCCTATGCTCCCGTCGCCTTGCACCGGCAAGGCCAGCAGGGAGCCGGCCCAGTCTCTGGTATCAAACTTGGCCTGATAGATCAGGGTGCCTGTCTGGATACTCGTGGAGTTGGCGGAAAGTGCGGCGGATGAAGGGTTGGCTTCGAGAATGCCATTGATGATCTGCTTGAATGCATCGGCGATTGCGGTTGGGTTTTCCGCGCTGAAGAACTGGCCGCGGCTGTTAATCGCCGCATGCCACAGATCTGCGATGTTGCCGTCATTATTTGCCGCGGTGGCTGGCCAGGATGTCGTGCCTGCCTTTAACCCGGGGTAACTGCCGGAATACGTATCCCCCCCCCAAGTCAGCCCTGATGTGGGTAGATAGCCCCGCACTCCCAGTCCAACGAAGTAATTGACCATGTGCTGCCACGTGGCCGGGTCGTTGCGGGCATTCCAATATTGTTCAGGGGCGGTGCCCGATCGGTCAACGATATAGGCGGCGATATTGTCGTTCAGGGCTGGGGCGCCGACCGTGGCGGAGCGCAAATCAGTAGCCCAATAGTAGAAGGCGATGTCGGCCATGCTTTTGCTGTTGGTGTCCCTGTAGGGGGCGCTGGCCGCGTAGACAGTCCCATCCGGCAAGGTTGCGCCGACGTTGTCCTTGTTGGGGGCCGCTCCCAGCACGTTAATAGCAGCATCCGCATCGTTCCAGCGGCCGTCGGTCATGACGATATGGAAATTCTTGCGACACCCGTATTCCGTCCCTACCGCAACCTGGGGATTCTGGGCATAGGGACTGCTGACCCCGGACGTCTTCAGATATTCCCCCGCCCTTTGCACGGCTGTGCGCAAGGCCGTGCCGCGTGGCGGCGGGGTGGGGAGCTTGAAAAGCCAGGCATAGAAATCACTTCGGTTGTTGAGAAGTTTCCTGATGCGGTTCTCTCTGTTCACATTGTCCCAGCCCTGGCAGGCGACTCCGTAGCTAGTACACGAGCCCAACGCCTGCCAAGCCACGCGGGTTTCATCGTCGATATCCGCGAAAGCCCGCGTTGCCGCCGTGACAGTCATCAGATTGCGCGTGCGGTAGAAGGCATACCACTTGGCAAAGTTCATGCGTTCATCCACGCCGCCCGGACCAGAGGCGGCATTGACCATTTTCAGGGTGTAACAATCGTTGTCACGATTATCGGCGGCGTTACAACCGGCATTGGTCGAGACGAAAACATAGTAATACGCGCCGACGAACGATGTCCGCGTGGCGAAATCCCCCGTGTAGTGGTTCATGAATCGATAGTAATCCGATGGAAAAACGCCAGCATTCACCACGCCCAATTCCGCATCAGCAGTGGTCGCGGGGGGGGAGTAGCCGGCGGTGGGGCGGTAGCCTGTTTCCATATTGACTGTGCCCCGCGTCGGATCGAAACCATTCAAATACACGTTCCTGAAGCAATTGGTGGTCGAAGAGGTGTCGGAGCAGGGGGGCAATTCGTTGCCGGCGGCATTCTTCGCGGCGGGATAGGTGGTGTTGGGGTCGTAATACAGGGGATTGAAATAAGCCGATTTGACATAGCGGTTATCCAGGCCGCCGGGATAAACGGATACTGAGCCAAGTACACCTACACCACAGTTGGGCTGATCCGGGTTGCCGCACAAATCTGGCACATAGGCTCTGCCCATGCTGCCCGAGTCATCCAGGGTGACAAGAATGTTCGGCGCGATGTTCACGGTGATGAACATCGGGTTGTCGGCGATGGGAACCGGGGCGGCAAGGGCGTAGCTCGCTGCCAGAGTCAAGAGGGCGAGTACGCGGAGGCGATTTCTGATTGTTATGAGGAATGCGTTGATGATGTGGCTCATGTATATCTCCCGGAATCAGGGGGTGTAGAGATATTCGGCTTGCAGAATGACCACTGAATTTGTCGTTCCACCAAACCCCCGCGCGGTGATTCGATAATTGTTCGTGGCACCGCGTCGTTGCAAAATGATTTGCGGTTGCTGCGCGATTTGGTTAAGCGTTTGGCTCGGGGCGATGGCCGTACTCCAGTCATATGCATTCCAGTAAGCGGCATCGTTGGCGGCTGTCACATCCAACGTA
>CAZEOR010000101.1:0-6083 GCA_964513695.1 uncultured Thiobacillus sp. | reverse complement strand
CCAGTCATATGCATTCCAGTAAGCGGCATCGTTGGCGGCTGTCACATCCAACGTAGTCGCCAAACCGCGGAATGCGGAAGTCGTCAACCGGGATGCCGCGTCCCTGATGGCCGCTTCTGCCGCTTCGAAGGCAAGATCCCGATCCCGGGTATTGCCCGTCATGCGTTCTTCCAGGCCGGTTACTGTGGAGGCGGTAATACCCAGTAACGTGAGAATCACCAGAAAAATGAGGGCGACGATAAGCGCGGCGCCACGTTGAGATTGGACTGAAGCCCGGTTCATAGACGGTTCCTCAGCGAAACAACGAAAGTGAAAACCCGGCGCAGGCGTCTGTCGGCTGCTGTGGTGGCTGAGGCCGCATCGGGAGGGTAGGTATAGGTTTGGGCCTGGGTGGTAATGCCATTCTCCGGAGAGCGCAACAACAGACTGATTCGTACGCTCAATACCCGCCCCCAGCGCGCGGCTGTGTCGGCACCGGGTACTGCTGGGCTGCCGCTGCCATTTTCAATCTCCGTGGCGGTCTGATAGCCATTGACCTGCCGATCAGCTGTTGCATCCGTATCGACGCCATAGGTGATTTGCATATCCTCCACCCCTTCTACCAACTCTTCGGCAGTGGTCGATGCATTTCCCGCCGAAGAGGTCAATTTACGCCGGTACAAGGCGGGCTCGCCGGAAGGGTTGGTGCCGATGTAGTAGGTGACGGCATTGAGCCGATATATCCGGGAGGCTGCGGCATAACTGCCCGCCAGGATGGCTGTGGAATTGCCAGGTGTGCCGGATGCTGCATGATCCAGCGTAGTGCCGGCTGCCGCGGTGGCCTGAAAAAGTGCTGTTGCATCATTGCAATTCGTTACCACCAGAACTTCGCCCTGGTTGATGTCGTGGGCAGCGGTCAGCGTGAATGTGGGCGAGGCATGGCTCTGGACGATGTATTCCTTGGATGTGTCGGCCCGCAATATGGTGAGACCGTCGCCTTGCGTGTAACACGGAGCCGTGCTCGCGGTGGTGCAGACATCCGCGGGCACGACGTCCTGGTATCCATAAACCGGCTGTACCGCTAGCGCGCCTGATGCTCCGAACAGGTTCTTATACCAATCGGAGTCATTGTTGCCGGCGACGTTGATCACATTCTGGGGGTTGCTGGTATTGCAGCCGGTAAAGCCCGCCATCCGGATATCGTTGCTCAATACTTCATACGCATAGCGAGCGCCCTCCTGCAATCTTGCGGCGGCATCCTGGGCCCGATAAGTCTGGCGGCTGCCGACGAACACATATCCGACCGCAAGTACGACCACCAAGCCGATGGACATGGCCACCAGCAGTTCGATCAGGGTAAAACCTCTTGACGTCATCAAAGATGGTTTCGGACAGGATATGACAGGGCGCGAAGTCATAGCGTGGTTTGTGTGGTCAAGGAAAGGGTATTGCCATTTCGCTGATCGACCCAGCGCACCACCACGGTGGCATTGCCGGCAAGGTCGACTATCACGGAACCGTCCCCGCTTGGAAGCATCTGCCCCAGGACGGTTTTCCATTCGGTGACATCGATCAGCGCCATGCCGGTGCCGCTGCCACTTGATCCCATGGCAACGCCGTAGCTGCCATTTTTTGCCAAAGTGTTATTGGCACGCATGCGCTCGATGATGTCATAGGCCAGGATGGTGGCTTGGCTGCGTAGATAGGCGCTGTTGTTGTTGCGGATACTGGTTGCCTGCAACCCGGCTATGCCGAGCAGTCCAATGGCAAGGATGACAACAGCCACGAGCACCTCGATCAGGGAAAAGCCTGCTGCATGATGGCGAAGCGGTACTTGTCTGGATTCCAGCGAGTCAAGGATTGGTGCAGCTCGCAATGTCATTGCCGTCCTCCTTGTTGGGAATGTCGTTCGAATCTATGTCCCTGCCCATTCGGGGTCTTCCCGTTTTGTTGATGGTGATGGCGCGGGAGCCGCTGAGTGAGCTGCCATTGCACACCGCGAAGGTGCCGAAGCTAGTGCTGGCTCCCCCTGCGAGATAAGAAACGCGATTCACGAAGTTGTTGTTGCCGCGAATCGTGACACCGCTGGGTTGAGCCGGAAAAACACGCAGCAACGTTTCCGTGTTTTCTCGAGTTCCGGAGTTGTCGCTGTCCAGGAAAATGATCCAGCCCTCTTCCCATCCCGCGCCGCCGCAGTTGGCCGCATCGCTGCTTTTGCAAACGGTGATGCGCGCACCGCGCTTGATGGCTTCAGAACGGGCATAGGCGAAGGAAGCCAGGAGTTGGTTTGACGCGCTTTCCACGCGATTCTGCGCGATAAAGCTTTGAAAGCTTGGTGCGGCGATTGTCAGTAAGATCACGGCGATAGTGATCGTTATCAGCAATTCGATCATTGTAAAACCACGCTGTTGGCGCATTGGGTTCAGCCCTCCTGCCTGCATCGTAGCAAGCCGTGGTAGTGAGGGAAGATGTGAGCGGACGAACGGAAAGCGGGGAAGGATGAACGGTATGGCAGATTATCCCCTGCCAAAAAAGAAAGCGGCTAAGGTCGCACACGCAACCTTAGCCGCTCATTGATACTTGATCGATCAGGTTTACAGCTTTACTTTTTTGTCGCGGCGGCGGGTCCACGCGAAAGCGGCGGCGCCGGCGCCGATGGCCAGTAGAGCGAAAGAGCCAGGCTCGGGAACTGAGGTGGCAGTGTCGGGTACGCAAATGCCAGGATCATTCGTCGGGTGGTGGAAGCCAGGATCGCATTCCTCAGCCATGGAGACGTTTGACGACAATGCTAGAAAAGTGAAGGTTGCAAAAGCGGAGAGAATTTTCATGGTTGCGCTCCAATTTGGATGGTGGATAAAGAGCCGCAGTGCTCGGGTGGTTATGAGCATTTTTTGTGCCAGTTTTATAACACAATGATAATTAAAGGATATGTTGGATTGTATCGATAGGGAGTATTGAGATTGTAAAGAAAACCGACGATTATTCCGGCCCGTTGACGAGTTGTCTTGTGTGTTGAATGAGTAGCGGTCGGTACATCTCGGCATGCTGTCGATGTGAAATTCAGCGCAATAGCTGTTAAGTTGTTGGAAGTGGGGAGAAGACACCAGTGAAATCATTCAAATTCATGAAACAGGGCACGAACACGGGTTTCACCGTTATTGAACTAATAGTGGCAATCACGATAGTTTGTCTGATAGTGGCGGTGGCGGTGGCTTCTTACCAAGACCATATAACCCGCAAGATGCGTTCACAGGCCAGATCAGCCCTCGCGGAAGTGGCCGAGGTGTTGCGTATGCAGTATGCCCGAATGGGAAGTTTCCAAGTCGCGACATTGCCGATTACCCAAACGCCTCGTGAAGGCGATGCGATATACCGGATCAGTCTCACCAAGACTGCTATCACCGCGAGCGACCCCAAGGTG
The DNA here is from genome assembly GCA_964513695.1 of uncultured Thiobacillus sp. GTDB lineage: Bacteria > Pseudomonadota > Gammaproteobacteria > Burkholderiales > Thiobacillaceae > PFJX01. The sequence continues at coordinate 2,683 of CAZEOR010000101.1, read as the reverse complement.
GTTTTCCCGGCTTCCACGGCCGGTGCCTTCACTTTGCAGGCAATACCGGTCAATAAGGATGCTTGTGGGACGCTATTGCTGGATAGCTCGGGGCGAATGGGAGTGCTTGGCCCGGAGGCGAAGCTCGCCGATTGCTGGCCGAAATAACATCGCTGGCAGACTTCCGGTGGAATGATGTCGCCCCAATTGCTGGGTGTTCTACGCCTGCTATCCAACGAAACATTCCTTTCCGGCGAGGTTTTAGCCAGACGGCTGAACTGTTCTCGTGCCACGGTCAATAACCTGATTCACGAGGCCGTTGAAGAAGGCGTGCTGATCCATGCGGTGCATGGTCGCGGTTATCGACTCGCAAGCCCGATGTCCTGGTTTGATTTCGAGCGGCTTCGCGAGTCGATGGCGGCGTGGGGAATGGCTTTTCGTGGTTTCGAACACCTGGCATCTACTAATACCCATCTTCTGGATTGGGCGCTGTCAGGCGCTCCTCATAGAGCCGTTGTTACGACGGAATGGCAAAGTGAAGGACGCGGCCGCAGGGGACGGACATGGCATGCGAGCCTGGGCAGCGGTCTGATGTTTTCTCTTCTTTGGCGGTCCGGGCGGCCAGCTGCAGAGCTTTCCGGTCTCTCGCTCGCCGTGGGCGTGGTGCTGGTCAGAACCCTGAGGGCCATGGGATTGGAACGCGCCATGGTGAAGTGGCCGAACGATATTCAAGTCGATGGTGCCAAGTTGGCGGGTGTGCTGATCGAACTCGCAGGTGACATGTTAGGCCCCAGTACGGCCATTATCGGGGTCGGGGTGAATGTCCAAGGGGGCAATGGGCTGAGCGATGTGACTGGGCAGCCGGTCACGGACTTGCAGCGGTATCTTGGCCCCGTCGAACGGAATAATTTACTTATCGAACTGGTTGCCGCTATGGATGCCGGTCTTGCACTTTTCGAGGAGCGGGGGTTTTCCTGTTTTCGTGAAGAATGGCAGGCTTACCATGCTCATCAAAATATGAACGTGCTGATTCATTCCGGTCACGGCGAACCTATCCATGGCCGCGCGCGCGGGGTGGACGAGCAAGGCGCCTTGCTGCTGGATACCGCTATGGGGCTTCAACGTTTCCATTCGGGCGAGGTGAGCTTGCGAGCGGTGGAAGCGTGATTCTTCTTGTGGATGTGGGGAACACCCGGATCAAATGGACGCAGTGGTCCGGCGGGGATGTCTCCCGGCTAGGGGATTGTCCGACACCAAACGTGGCGGGGTTGCGGCAGGTCTGGAATCTGTCGGGAATTAATTTCGCCCTGGTTTCTTGCGTTGCGGGAGATGCCGTCCGGCGTTCTCTTGCCGAGCTCCTGGTGGATGCGGGCATTTCTGTCCACTGGGTTCAACCGGAGTATTCCGGCCATCGACTAATCAATCACTATCAGCCTCCCGGCAGCTTGGGAGCGGATCGTTATGCTGCCCTCATCGGCGCGAGCCGTCGCCTGCAACGCGATTGTGTCGTGGTGAGCGTCGGCACGGCGATGACTTCGGATATCTTGACCGGAGACGGTCAATTTCTGGGCGGGTGTATCGTGCCTGGACCGGACTTGATGCGGAGATCGCTGTTTTCAGGGACGGCCGGTATTCGGGCTTCAACAGGAAGGTGGCAGGATATTCCGCGTGATACTGGAGCCGCTGTGGATTCGGGGGTCGCGTTGGCCTTGTTGGGCGTAGTGGAAGGTATGCGGCGGAGCTTGGCCGAGATGCGTGGCAGGCAGTCGGTCGAGCCACTCGATGCAGTGGTATTGACCGGTGGGGCTCGCTCTTGGCTGATGCCGCTCATGCGCTGCGAGGTTATTGAGGTGGATGAACTGGTGTTGGAGGGATTGGCATGGATCGCCCGGGATCTGGGTTTCGCAGGTTGACCGGTTTGCTGCTGGTGTTGAACATCGGCATGTTGATCGGTGGCCTGGGCTTGATGCACTGGCCCGTCAAACCGGGTGCGATGCTGGAGTTCAATGGAGACAAGGTGAGATTCCTATCTACGCCCACCGGCCCAATCACTCTAGGGCGTCAGATGGCGATTCCTGTCGAGCCGCCACCCGCTTCCCCTGAGGCATCTAATCCAACCCTACCCGCTCTGCCTTGCCTGAGTTGGAACAGCCTGGATACTGACAGGCTTCTTGGGGTCGAATCTCATCTGAAACAGGCAGGAATGCCTCCCGGCAGCTACGAGTTGCAACTTGCCAAACGTCTGGGCTGGTGGGTTTACCTGCCGCCCTTTGGCGATCAGGAGGCGCTGCGCGCGGCGATGGAAGAGGCTCGTCAGAAAGGTGTGACCGATATGGCTCAAGTGCGCGCTGGGAAAATGGCCAATGCCGTATCCCTGGGGGCCTTCCCAAATCTGGAGAGTGCCCGTGCACATGCCGCTGTTTTGGTCGCCAAAGGGTTGAGGAGTGTGAAATTCGGAACCCGGCCTGAGGCTGGTGAAGTGAGGCTGGTCATAATTGGCGAGAAGTCAAAGGTCTTGGCGGAAACACTGACCCGAGGTTGGCCGAGAGACTTGCAGCCGACATTGTGCGAGGTAGATAAGCCGTAATTCAGTGGTTGCTGCCCGTTTGGCAAAGCGATGCCGGATCACATAGCCGGCCCCTTAGCCAGTCCGGAGATAGCGGTGCGACCAGATCGTCGAATTCGCCGCCGGGCCGATCCGCTG
>CAZEOR010000100.1:0-8359 GCA_964513695.1 uncultured Thiobacillus sp. | reverse complement strand
CGAGACGGAAAAGAATCTCGCGGCGGTGTTGGACCGGGCGGCGGCCATGGGTTGGATTCTGTTCTTCGACGAGGCCGACGCGCTGTTCGGCAAGCGCACGGACGTGAAGGATGCTCATGACCGCTACGCCAACCTGGAGGTGGGCTACCTGCTGGAACGCCTGGCGGCCTATCCCGGGCTGGTGCTGCTGGCCTGCGATGGGGCCGATTGCCTGGATGCCGCGATCAAGCGGCGGCTGAAGCCTTCTCCCGTGTAGACACCGTCAACGCGGGTCGGCGCGGGGCGGCTTCAGGCATGCCGCGCGCCCTAACCAGCGCGTCCACTGGGCGTCCGGCGCCGTCGAGGCTACCATTCCGGCATGCTGCTCAACCTGCAAAGCGCCCTCGGCATCCTGGCCTTCGTCGGCCTGGGCTGGATGTTGAGCGAGGACCGGAGCCGTTTTCCCCTTCGCATCGTGCTGGCGGGACTGGCGCTGCAATTCGGGCTGGCCCTGGCGCTGCTCAAGCTGCCCCTGTTCAAGGGGGTGTTTCTGGCCCTGAATGACGTCCTGGGGGCGCTGGAGCGGGCCACTCAGGCGGGCACCGGCTTCGTCTTCGGCTTCCTGGGCGGCGGGCCGGCGCCCTTCGCGGTGAGCGACCCGGCTTCCACCTTCGTCCTGGCCTTCCGCGCCCTGCCCCTGGTGCTGGTGGTGAGCGCCCTCTCCTCTCTGCTGTTCCATTGGCGGGTACTGCCCTGGCTGGTGGGCCTGATCTCCCGTCTGTTGAGCAAGAGCCTGGGTATCGGCGGAGCGGTGGGCCTGTCGGCGGCGGCGGACATCTTCGTCGGCATGGTGGAGGCGCCGCTGCTAGTGCGTCCCTATCTGGCGGCCATGAACCGGGGCGAGCTGTTTTCGGTGATGACCTGCGGCATGGCCACCATCGCCGGCACGGTCATGGCGCTCTACGCAAGTTTCCTGGGCGCCGTGGTGCCGGACGCCATGGGCCACATCCTGGCCGCCTCGCTGGTGAGCACGCCGGGGGCGCTGCTCATCGCCGCGCTCATGGTGCCGGCGGGGGAGACCGCCACGGCGGGCAGCCTGAAGCCAGCCGAGACCGCCCGTTCCAGCATGGAGGCCATCACCCAGGGCACCCTGGCGGGGGTGGCGCTGCTGATCAACATCGTCGCCATGCTGCTGGTGTTCGTGGCTCTGGTGAGCCTCTCAAACCTGCTGCTGGGGCTGCTGCCAGATGCCCTCGGCCAACCCCTGACCCTGCAACGCATGCTGGGCTGGGTCATGGCGCCGGTGGTCTGGCTCATGGGCATTCCCTGGGCCGAGGCCACCACCGCCGGGGCGCTCATGGGCACCAAGACTGTACTCAACGAACTGATCGCCTACCTGGACATGGCCCGGCTGCCGGCCGAAGCCCTCAGCCCCCGCAGCGACCTGATCATGACCTACGCCCTGTGCGGCTTCGCCAACTTGGGCAGCCTGGGCATCCTCATCGGCGGCCTGGCCACCATGGTGCCGGAACGGCGGGCTGACATCGTCGCCCTGGGGCCCCGGGCCATTTTCTCCGGCACCCTGGCCACCCTGCTCACCGGAGCGGTGGTTGGCCTGCTGACCGCATGAAGCGGAACGGCATGAGGTCCCCGGTTACCCTGACTTGCATCGTGCTTTTCATGCGCCACGTCAGCGGGGTCGTCCTGGGCTCCAAGTCGCCAGTGACCAAGTGCCCGCTCGTCGAGGATATCCGGCCGGATATCGGGGCGTAGACGCTTGTCACAGATAAAGTGGAACCGTGCAATACAACCGGGAGAAGCCCCATGAACCAGACCACACCTGCCTGCGGGCGCATCCTGAAGGCCGTCGCCTTCGCCGCGGAGAAGCATCGGCACCAGCGCCGCAAGGACGCGGCGGCGTCGCCCTACATCAACCACCCCATCGCCCTGGCCGATGTGCTGGCCAACGAGGGCGGGATCACGGACGCGGAGGTGCTGTGCGCGGCCCTGCTGCACGACACCATTGAGGACACCGAAACCCGCGTCGAGGAATTGCTGGAGGTATTCGGCGAAGCCATCACTGGCTTCGTACTGGAAGTGACCGATGACAAGGGGCTGTCCAAGGAAGACCGCAAGCGCATGCAGATCGAACATGCGCCCCATATTTCCCCCCAGGCCAAGCTGGTGAAGTTGGCGGACAAGATCTGCAACCTGCGCGACATCCTGGATTCGCCCCCCGCCGATTGGGATCTGGCGCGTAAGCAGGCTTACTTCGATTGGGCAGCCCAAGTGGTCGCCGGCTTGCGCGGCACCCATGCGGGCCTGGAGGGCCTTTTCGACGGGTTGGTGACACGTGGCGCCGCGCCGGGCAGCAGTGCGGATACCTTAACTTGACGCTGCCAGTTCGACCCGTATAATTCCCGACAAATATTGTCAACTTACGGATTCATCATGGACGCACACGCAATCATCCATCAGCAAGTCACGGAAAATCCTGTTGTCCTTTACATGAAAGGCACGCCCCAGTTTCCCCAGTGCGGTTTTTCCGCCAACGCGGCCAACATCCTCAAAGCCTGCGGTCTCACTAACTTCCTGGCGGTGAACGTGCTGGAAAGCGCGGAAATCCGGGATGGCCTGAAGACCTACGCCAACTGGCCCACTTTCCCCCAGCTTTACGTCAAGGGTCAACTCGTCGGCGGCTCCGATATCATGCGGGACCTCTATCAGTCCGGTGAATTGCAACAGTTGTTGGCCAGCGCCACAACGCACTAAAGTGTTCTTTCAGCCCTTTCAAGCCGGCGAACGCCGGCTTTTTTTTAGCCTGGTCAACTCGACAGTTCATCTAAAGTTTTCACCTCCCAGGCCGATAAACCAATGGTTGTTACGCAAGCCCAATGACTACTGAAGCTACTCGAGGCATAGATTGACTTCCGCGCGATTCACCATGCTCAACTTGGCCATGGCGGTTTTTCTGAGTCTGGTTATTTGGTTCACCGAACCGATTTGGGCTATTTCTGCCGTCATCCTGAGCGCTGTTGTTATTGGCTGGCTGGGGTGTAGTTGCGGCAGCGCCAAACCAAAGGGTGGCGAGGATTTCTTGGCCCAGTCAGGTTCCGCCTTGCGCGCCGAAGTGGAAAACCTGATGGAGGATCAATCCCGCATCGTGCGCTCCCGCCGTGATGTCAGCGTGGAAGAGCTTGACCGGGTCAAGTATCTCCTCAAGCAGGCCATCGACCAGCTGGTGACAAGTTTCGGGGAAATGAACCGTCATATCCAGGCCCAGCGCGATCTGGCCCTGTCCATCATCAACAGCATGACGGAAGACGACCAAGGCCCCGGGGGGTCGAGCTTCGCGGAATTCGTCATGGACACTTCCAAGACCATGGAAGCATTTGTCGACAACACGCTGAACACCAGCAAGATTGCCATGAGCCTGGTGGAAACCATGGACACCATCGATGTGGAGGTGAATGCCATCATCGGAATCCTGAGCGAGATCGAATCCATTTCCAAGCAGACCAATCTTCTCGCCCTCAACGCCGCCATCGAGGCTGCCCGGGCCGGCGAAGCAGGGCGCGGGTTTGCCGTGGTGGCGGATGAGGTGCGCGCCCTGTCCCAGCGGACCAACCTGTTTTCCCAACAAATCCGCGGGCATATGGATGGCGTGCACAGTTCCCTGGCATCCGCTCATACGTCCATTTATACCGTCGCATCGATGGACATGAACTTCGCCCTCGAGTCCAAGCATCGGGTGCAGGACACCATGAAGCGCATCAGCACGATCAACAAGGCGATGGCGGAATCCGCCCAAGCCATCAACGTCCATGCCGACCAGGTTTCCAACGGCGTGAATTCAGCCGTGACCGCCTTGCAGTTCCAGGACATGACCAACCAACTGATCGAGCATACCCAGGAGCGCATCGAGAGCGGGGTTCACATTGCCAATGAGCTGGCCACCGCCGTTCGCCACGATACAGATCTTGCTGGCGGGATCAGGAAGGCGCGTGAAAGCCTTCATTCCCAAGCACAAATCGTCGAAGACCGTCGACATCCAGTCAAGCAGGAAAGCATGGATTCTGGCGACATCGAATTATTCTGATTTTGAGAGGAAGCAACATGGGAAAAATCGTTCTGACCGTCGATGACTCCGCCTCCATCCGGCAGATGGTGGCTTTCACCCTGAAAAGCGCCGGCTATGAGGTGGTCGAGGCGGTTGATGGGGAAGACGGCCTCAACAAGGCCAAGGCCAAGGCAGCCAATCTGGTTTTAACCGACCAGAACATGCCGAAGATGGACGGTCTGACCCTGATCAAGGCCCTGCGCGGCCTGCCCCAGTATCGCGCGACGCCAATCCTGATGCTCACCACCGAGTCTTCAGACGCCATGAAGGCGGCCGGCAAGGCGGCCGGGGCGACGGGCTGGCTGGTCAAGCCCTTCGATCCGCAGAAACTGCTGGAAGTGGTCAAGAAAGTCATCGGCTGACCGCCCGGATATCGAGGTGAACCGCTCGTTTCCGTCTTTGCATCCAGCATCCTGTTCGCGGGAGATGCCATGAGCATCGACATGAGTCAGTTCTACCAGGTGTTCTTCGAGGAAACCTCGGAACATCTGGCGAATATGGAAAACCAGTTGCTCAACCTGGACGTGGACAATCCGTCTCTGGAAGAACTCAACGCCATTTTCCGGGCCGCCCACTCCATCAAGGGCGGCAGTGGCACCTTCGGGTTCACCGACATGACCGGTGTGACCCACGTTCTGGAAGGTCTGCTGGATCGGCTGCGCAAGGAGGAACTGCAACTCCGCCCGGAAATGGTGGATGCCTTCCTGGCCGCCGGCGATGTGCTACGAGCCCAGCTCGAACATCACCAGGGCGGACCGGAAGCAAATGCCGGAGAAATCGAAGAGATCTGCGCTCGCCTGAACCAGCTCGCCGCCGGCGACGCGCCGGCTGTTGCCACAAGCGCATCGACTGTGGCCACGGTCCAGCCGGGCCTCCAAGTCCGCCGTCTTTCCCTTTCCTGCCTGTTTCCATCCGAAGTCGCAGGCTCATCGGGGACGGTGGACAACATTCTGGCAGCCTTGGCCGAGATCGCCGCCGTGGACATGGGCCATCGTCCCGACGACACCAACGGCCGTTTCGAAGCCACACTGACCACTTCCCGTAGCGATGTGGAATTGAAGGATGTCCTCGCGTTTTACCTCGCTCCGGAAGACATTGTTCTCGCCCCTGCCCCAGAAGCAGAGGAAACCGCCTATGGTTTTTTCGACGACACCCCGGAAAGTGCTGCGCCAGCCGAGGATGAAAGCTACGGGTTCTTCACCGATGTGGAGTCCGCGCCCAAGACTGATCCGGGTTATGGGCTGTTCGACGAGGAAGCGGCCACTCCACAGCCCGCCGTTTCGAGCGAAAGCGAAGATGGCGCATTCGGCTTGTTCGAGGACGCACCTGGCAGGCTCGAGAACCTGCCCAGCCGCGATATCACGCCCGGGGACAGTCCCGCCGCCATCGAAGGCCAGGGATATGGCATCTTCGTCGATGCCCCGGGAGGACTCGGTGTGTTCGACAATGCGCCGGGAAGTGCGCGTCTGCTTGGCCAAGTCACCCACACAGACACCAAGCCCGAGCCACTTGCACCCCCCACATCTCCCGGCCGCCGCCTATCCGACAATCCTACGGTGGAAGTTGCCAAGACCGGGCGACGCGACAACGACAAGACCGTCATCGCCGCTGGCGCCGACACCAGCATCCGCGTCTCCGTGGAAAAGGTGGACCAGCTCATCAACCTGGTGGGCGAACTGGTCATCACCCAGGCCATGCTGGCGGAAACCGCCGGCGGCCTCGATCCGATCATGGCGGAAAAGCTTCTCGCCGGCATCGACCTGCTCTCCCGCAATACACGGGATTTGCAGGAATCGGTCATGTCCATCCGCATGCTGCCCATGAGCATGGTGTTCTCCCGCTTCCCGCGCGTGGTTCGCGACCTGGCCGGCAAGCTGAACAAGCAGGTGGAGATGAAGACCATCGGCGAGAACACCGAGTTGGACAAGGGCCTCATCGAGAAGATCACCGATCCCCTCACCCACCTGGTGCGCAACAGTCTGGACCACGGCATCGAAACCCCGGAAAAACGGGTGGCCGCCGGCAAGAACCCCAAGGGCACCCTGACCCTCAAGGCCTCCCATCAGGGCGGCGCCGTGGTCATCGAGGTGATGGACGACGGTGGCGGTCTGAACCGTTCCCGCATCCTGGAAAAGGCCAAGGAACGCGGCCTGGCGGTAAGCGATTCCATGTCGGACCACGACGTCTGGCAGCTCATCTTCGCGCCCGGCTTCTCCACCGCCGACGTGGTTACCGACGTGTCCGGCAGGGGTGTGGGCATGGACGTGGTGAAGCGCAACATCGAAGGCCTGGGCGGCAAGGTGGAACTCGAGTCCTCTCCCGGCTTCGGCACTCGCACGGTGATCCGCCTGCCCCTGACCCTGGCCATCCTGGACGGCATGTCGGTGGGCGTGGGCGGCGAAACCTTCATCGTGCCCATCACCACCGTCGTGGAATCGCTGCAACCCAACCCGAACGACATCCGGACCATGGCCGGCGATTCCCGCATGATGCACATCCGCGGCGAATACCTGCCTCTCATTTCCCTGGCGGAGGCCTTCGGGCTGGCCGGCGTGGAGGACATCACCAAGGGTCTGGTGGTGGTGGTTGAGGCGGAAGAAGGCAAGGCCGCCCTGTTCGTGGATGAACTGCTGGGCCAGCACCAGGTGGTCATCAAGAGCCTGGAGGCCAACTACCGCAAGGTCCAGGGTATTTCCGGCGCAACCATCATGGGCGACGGCCGCGTGGCCCTGATCCTGGATGTATCCGCCGTCACCCGCCTCGGCATGAGCAACAGCAAGCGGCGCCTGGCCGCCTGACGAACAACCGGGCGCCACAAGGAGCAAGCATGGAGATCAAAGACAGCAGCGGCGTGCCGGCATCCGGCGAGTACCTCACCTTCACCCTGGGCGCTGAGGAATACGGCATCGACATCCTCAAGGTGCAGGAGATCCGGGGCTATGAAGCCGTCACGCGCATCGCCAATTCCCCCGCCTTCATCAAGGGGGTCATCAACCTGCGCGGCGTCATCGTTCCCATCGTCGACCTGCGCATCAAGTTCAACCTGGGCGAACCCAGCTACGACCAGTTCACCGTGGTCATCATCCTCAACATCGGCAAACGGGTCATGGGCATCGTGGTGGACGGCGTCTCCGACGTGATCCAGTTGAATTCCGACAACCTGCATCCGGCCCCCGAGTTCGGTTCCATCCTGGATACCCGCTACATCCTGGGCCTGGGCACGGTGGATGAACGCATGATCATCATGGTGGACATCGAACAACTCATGACCAGCCAGGAAATGGCCTTGCTGGATGCGGCGGCCTGAACACCACGCCCCGACCCCAGCGTTTCCCAGGAGTCCCAGCATGCGACAGAACCTTCCCGTTAGCGGTGTCGAGCACCCGTTCCCACCCGGTGAATTCATCGTCTCCAAGACCGACACGCGCGGCCTGATCACCTACGTCAACAAGACCTTCATCGACATCAGCGGCTTCACCGAAGCCGAGTTGCTCGGCGCGCCACACAACCTTGTGCGCCATCCCGACATGCCGCCGGTCGCGTTCAAGGATCTCTGGGACACGCTGGGACGCGGCAAGCCCTGGAGCGGACTGGTCAAGAATCGCTGCAAGAATGGCGACCATTACTGGGTGCGCGCAAACGCCACCCCCATCGTCGAGAACGGCACCGTCACCGGCTACATCTCGGTACGCACCGCCCCCACACGTGCCGAAGTCGAAGCGGCGGAACACATCTATCGTGCCGTTCGCGAAGGAAAGGCAGGCAATGTCATGGTGCGTGAAGGCGCGGTGGTCTCCATGGGTTTACTAGCGCGAGGGGGGCGCAGTCTGGCATCCATGTCACTGAAGTCCCGTCTGCTCTCCATCATCCTCCTGACCGGACTCCCACCCCTCATCGCCACCCTTGCCGGCCTGGGTGGCTTGCCAGGGGTTGCCGTGAGCGCGGCCTCCCTCGTCCTGGGCGCCATGCTGGCCTTGCGCGCCCAGCAAGTGATCGGCGCGCCTCTCATCAAGGCCGCCGCCGACATGGGGCAGATGGCCCAGGGCAACATGAACATCGCCACGGTCACCGGTACGGACAACGAAGTCGGCAAGGTGCTCTCCGCCCTCAAGGCGCTACACATCCGGGTCGGCTTCGATCTGGCCGAGACCCGGCGCCAGGCCGAGGAAGCGCTGCGCATCAAGATCGCCCTAGACAACGTGAGTGCCAACGTCATGGTTGCGGACATCCACCGCAACATCATCTACATGAACCGAGCGG
>CAZEOR010000099.1:0-8425 GCA_964513695.1 uncultured Thiobacillus sp. | reverse complement strand
GAGGACATCACCGCCGAGGTGGAAGTGGGCAAGACCTACGACGGTACCGTGCTGAAGATTCTCGACTTCGGCGCCATCGTCAACGTGCTGCCGGGCAAGGATGGCCTGCTGCACATCTCCCAGATCGCCCACCAGCGCGTCAACGCCGTCACCGACTTCCTCAAGGAAGGCCAGGCGGTGCAGGTGAAGGTGCTGGAGACCGACGAGAAAGGCCGCATGCGCCTGTCCATGAAGGCGCTGATCGAGGCGCCGGCCCCTGCGGCGCCGGCTCCCGCCGCCGAGCAGCCTGCCGCCGAATAAGGCCGGGCCAGAAAGAAAAAAGCGGCCCGCGGGCCGCTTTTTTCTTGGCGCCGCGGATTCAGCCGGCGCCGATCATGTCCAGGAAGCCCTGCCACCAGCGCTTGCGGTTTTGCGGCACGAAAGCGGGCGCGGACAGATCGGAAGGGGCCATGCGGGACATGACCCAACCCGGCAGGATGCGGTTTTTGCTGGAGCCGCAGGATGTCCCCAGATGGTTGGGGTCGTAGATTTTGATGAGGCGGGGATTGTCCAGATTGTCGGCGTAGACGATGCCGCAATAGTCCTCGTGGTGTTCCTTGTGCAGCAGAACGTCGATCTCGCGCACGAAGGTGGCGACGTGTTCCGAGTCGGCCGGGATTTCCGGGCGTTCCTCGCCCACGGCATAGATGAACCAGCCGGCGGCGGGATCCAGGCGCTCCCAGAAAGCCGTCAGCTGCTTCCAGGACAGCAGGCTGTACAAGGTGCCGTCGAACAGGTGGTCGAATTCGGAGTTTTGCTGGGCGGTGGCGTCCATGGCGGACTCGGTTGAAACAGGCAAGGAGGCGCATTGTAACCGCGCCTAAACATTTGAAAACATTCTCTCAAACAGGAACTGACATGCTCAAGGCGCTGATCTTCGATGTGGATGGAACCCTGGCCGATACCGAGCGGGACGGCCACCGGCCAGCCTTCAATGCGGCATTCCGGGAATACGGCCTGGACTGGGACTGGGACGTGCCCCTGTATGGCCAACTGTTGGCGGTCACCGGCGGCAAGGAACGCATGAAATATTACGTGGAGCGTTTCCGGCCGGATTACGCCAAGCCCACCGATTTCGACGATCTCGTGGCTCAACTGCACAAGGCCAAGACCCGCCACTACACGCGCATGCTGGCCGAAGGTGGCATTCCCTTGCGGCCGGGTGTCCGGCGCCTGCTGGAAGAGGCGCGGGATGCCGGCCTGACCCTGGCGGTGGCCACCACCACCACGCCGGAGAATGTCACCGCCCTGCTTCGCCACAGCCTGGCCGAGGATGGGCCGGACTGGTTCGCGGTGATCGCCGCGGGCGATATCGTGCCCGCCAAGAAGCCCGCGCCGGACATCTATGTCTGGGCCATGGAAAAGCTGGGCCTGGGCGCTGACCAATGCCTGGCCTTCGAGGACTCGGAGAACGGCATCCTGGCTTCCCGGGGCGCCGGGTTGCGCACCGTCGTCACGGTCAACGACTACACGCAGGAGCACGATTTCACCGGCGCCCTGGCCGTGTTGTCCGATCTGGGCGAGCCCGGTGCGCCATATCGCCGGCTCGACACGGCCGGCCAGGGGGAAACGGGGCTGGTGGATATGGCCCGCATCCGGGCCTGGCTGGACTGAAACCAAGCTGTTCCCCCTTTTTCACAAGGGGAAGCGGCTAAATCGCTCCGGATCGCCCGCTGGGCAAGGTGGACATCGGCTACACGACGTTGACGCCCCGATCCTCGCGGCCTTTCATGCGCTGCAGGCGCACAACTTCCGGCAGGCCGCGCAGGGCGCGCATCAGGCGGGCCAGATGCAGACGGTTCTGCACGCTGACGGTGAAGTAAAGGCTGGTGTAGGCGACGGCCTCATCCTCCATGTGCACGTTGTCGATATCGGACCCTTCGTTGGCGATGGCGGCGGCCACCTTGGCCAAAACGCCACGCTGGTTGGCGACGATGATCTTGATGCCCACCTCGAACAGCTTGTCCAGTTCGGCGGACCAGGCCACATCCACCCATTTCTCCGGATCATCCCGGTAATTGCGCACCTGGGTGCAATCGTGGGTATGGATGATGAGGCCCTGTTCCTTTTTGATCTGGCCGATGATGGGATCGCCGGGAATGGGCCGGCAGCATTTGCCCAGACGGACCACCACGCCCTCGGCGCCCCGGATGAGCATGGGGCCTGCCATTTTGCGCGGGATGGTTTCATTGTCATTGGCGAGCAGTTGCCGAGCCACGACGAAAGCGAGCTTCTTGCCCAGGCCGATTTCCGCCAGGGTGTCGTCCCGATTTCGCCCTCCTTCCTTCTGGAAGCGCTCCCATTGGGTTTCGAGCACCGGCTCGCCGCCCAGGGCACGCACGGCCTGTTCCAGGAGTTGCTCGCCCAGCAGCTCTGACTCGTGCCGATGGGTTTTCTTGAGGGCGCTGCGGATATGGGCGCGGGCCTTGCCGGTGATGGCGAAGTGGGCCCAGGCCGGATTGGGGCGGGCGGAATCCGAGGTGAGAATTTCCACCCGGTCGCCGTTCTTGAGCGGCGTGGACAAGGGCATGAATTCCCCATTGATCTTGGTGCCCACGCAATGGTCGCCCACGTCCGAGTGGACGTTGTAGGCGAAATCCACCGCCGTCGCGCCGCGGGGCAGGGCGACAATGCGGCCTTTCGGGGTGAACACGTAGACCTCATCGGGGAACAGGTCAACCTTGATGTGTTCCAGGAATTCCGCCGAGTCGCGGCTGTCGGCCTGGATGTCCAGCAGGCTTTGCATCCAGTGGTGGGTCTTTTTCTGAACCTCGGACAGGGAGGTTTCCCCGGTCTTATATAGCCAATGGGAGGCCACGCCAGCCTCCGCAATCCGGTGCATCTCGTTGGTGCGGATCTGGACTTCCAGGGGGGCGCCGAAGGGGCCGAACAGGGTGGTGTGCAGGGACTGGTAGCCATTCGGTTTGGGAATGGCGATGTAATCCTTGAACTTGCCGGGAATGGGTTTGTAGAGGGCGTGCAGTGCGCCCAGCGCCAGGTAGCAGTCGCTCTGGGTCTCGACCTGGACGCGGAAGCCGTAGATGTCGAATACCTCGGAGAAGGCCAGGTGCTTTTCCTGCATCTTGCGATAGATGCTGAACAGGTGTTTTTCCCGGCCCCTGACCTGGGCCTGGATGTGGCACTCCAATAATTTGGCGTCGATGGCGGCCTTGATCTTGTCCACCACTTCCTTGCGGTTGCCCCGCGCCGATTTCACCGCTTTCTCGATGACCTTGAAGCGGTTCGGGTGCAGGTGCTGGAAAGCGATGTCTTCGAGTTCCTGATATACCTTGTTGAGCCCCAGCCGGTTGGCGATAGGAGCGTAGATTTCCAGGGTTTCCTGGGCGATGCGGTGGATTTTCTCCGGCTGCATGGCGTCCAGGGTGCGCATGTTGTGCAGCCGGTCCGCCAGCTTGATGAGGATGACGCGCACGTCCCGCGCCATGGCCAGCAGCATCTTGCGGAAGTTCTCGGCCTGGGCCTCGGCCTTGTTTTCAAACCGGATCTTGTCCAGCTTGGTGACCCCGTCCACCAGGATGGCCACCGGTTTGCCGAATTCCCGCGCGATATCCTCCGAACTGATGCCCGTGTCCTCCACCACATCGTGGAGCAGGGCGGAAATCAGGGTTTGCGCATCCAGGTGCCAGCCGGCCAGGATTTCGGCGACGGCCAGCGGATGGGTGATATAGGGGGCGCCCCCCTTGCGAAACTGGCCTTCGTGGGCGCGCGCCGAAAAGTGATAGGCGCGCTCGAAGGCCTCCAGGTCGGCGGGCTTGAGGTAAGCGACCGCCTCGGGCAGCGGGGAGTGGGGAGGTTCCAAGCGGCTGCCCTGTCAATAACCTCAGACCTGGGTCTTCTTCAGAATTTCCACGCCAGTCAGACCTTCGGCGATTTCCCGCAAGGCGAGTACGGCGGGTTTGTCCTTGTCCGCCTCGACACGGGGGGTGGAACCCGTGGAAATCTGACGCGCACGATAGGCGGCGGCCAGGGTCATTTCAAAGCGGTTGGGGATGTGCTTGATGCAATCGTCAACGGTGACACGGGCCATGGAGTCTCTCTTGGGTAAACGGTGAGTAACGTACCGATTTTAATCGATTGGAGCCCCTATAATCCGCCCCCTTGCAACCATCTTCAAAACTGCCGGGGAAAGACATGCCGTCCTTCGATATCGTGTCCGAAGTGGACAAGCAGGAAATCCGCAATGCCGTGGATCAGACCAACAAGGAAGTGGCCAACCGCTTCGACTTCAAGGGCTCGGACGCCCGCGTGGAGCAAGCCGACTTTGTGCTGACGGTCCATGCCGACGACGACTTCAAGCTGGATCAGGTGCAGGAGGTGCTGAACGGCAAGCTGGTCAAGCGCAACATCGATATCCGCTGTCTGGACATCGCCGAGAAGAGCGAGAAAGTGTCCGGCAACAAGGTCAAGCGCGAGGTCAAGGTGAAGAACGGCATCGAGTCAGAGCAATCCAAGAAGATCGTCAAGCTGCTCAAGGATTCCAAGCTCAAGGTCACCGCCAGTATCCAGGGCGAGGCCGTGCGGGTTTCCGGCGCCAAACGGGACACCTTGCAGGAGGCCATCGCCCTGGTGAAGAAGTCCATCACCGACTTTCCCGTGCAGTTCCAGAACTTCCGGGATTGAGGCGGTGATCAATCTTCAATAAAACAAACACTTGGATTAGCCGCCGGGCTCCTGTAAAATGCGCGGCTTTTCCGGATTTGCCGACCGTTCCGGCCGGCGACAGGCTCAAAGGACAGAATCAACATGGTGACCATTCGTCTTGCCCGCGGCGGCTCCAAGAAGCGCCCCTTCTTCAATATCGTAGTGGCTGATTCCCGCAATCGCCGCGACGGCCGCTTCATCGAGCGCCTCGGCTTCTACAACCCCGTTGCCTCTGGCAGCGCGGAAACCCTGCGCATCGACCAGGGCCGTCTGGCTTACTGGCAAGGCGTGGGCGCCCAGACTTCCGACACCGTGGCCCGGATCGTGCGTGGCGCAGCAGCTCCCGCAGCCTGAGGATTACGTGGTGATGGGGCGCGTGGTCGCCCCCTACGCGATCAAGGGCTGGATCAAGCTCCAGACCTTCACCGAACACTTGGATGGGCTGCTGGACTACCCAATCTGGTATCTGGGCCGGAACGGGAATTGGCGGGAATACCACCTTCTGGACGGCAAGGTGCATGGCCAGACACTGCTGGCCAGCCTGGAAGGCGTGAATGATCGCGATGCCTCTGAAGCCCTCCAGGGCATGGAAGTGGCGGTACTTCGGGAAGAAATGCCCGACGCGGATGAGGACGAGTACTACTGGGACGAGTTGGTGGGCCTGGACGTGGCGAACATACAGGGCGAGGCCCTCGGCCGCGTGGTGGGTCTGCTGGAAACGGGCGCGAACGATGTGCTCCAGGTTCAAGGCGAACGGATGCGCCTCATTCCTTTCGTGGAGGCTTACATCCAGAGTGTGGACGTGGGCGGTGGCAAGATCGTTGTGGATTGGGGTTCGGACTGGGATGTGGCCGACTGACGTTGGCTTGAAACTTGGCTGATGCCGTCATGGCGCCCAGTTATCACGTCGTCACCTTGTTCCCGGAGATGTTCTCCGCCCTGGCCGGTTACGGCGTGAGCGGACGGGCGGTAAGCCGGCAGTTGTGCAGGTTGAGATTCTGGGACCCCCGGGACTTCACCCAGGACAACTACCGCACGGTGGATGACCGGCCCTTCGGCGGCGGCCCCGGCATGGTGATGCTGGCGGAGCCGCTGGATCTGGCGCTGACGGCGGCGAAAGCCGCCCTGCGCCGGGAAGGGGTGCTCGGTGGAGTTGACTCGCCCCGGCTGATCTACCTGTCGCCCCAGGGGCGGCGGCTGGATCAGGAACTGGTGGTGGAATTGGCAGCGGCACCCGGTCTGGTGTTGTTGGCGGGGCGTTACGAAGGCATCGACGAACGGCTGTATGCCCGTCACCGTCTGGAGGAGATCTCCATCGGCGACTACGTGCTGTCCGGCGGCGAGTTGCCGGCCATGGTGCTGCTGGATTCGCTCATCCGGCGGATTCCGGGTGCCCTGGGGCACGCGGATTCGGCCGATGAGGATTCCTTCGCCGACGGCCTGCTGGACTGCCCGCACTACACGCGGCCCGAGAAATGGCTGGGGCTGGACGTGCCGGACGTGCTGCGCGGCGGCAACCACGCCGACGTGGCGCGCTGGCGCCTGAAGCAGTCGTTGGCCCGGACCTGGGCGCGGCGGCCGGATTTGCTGGACCAGCGGGCGTTGAGTCCGCTGGAGTTGGAACTGCTCGGCGAGCTTGCTCGGGAGCGGGATGAAATGAAGTGAGCGGCCCGGAGCGATCCGGGCCATTGTAGAAACGGCGGCAAGCAGCCCGGAAACCGTTCCGGGCCACCTCTACCGCCCACATTCGTGCAAGGAAACGAAGATGAACCTGATCGAACAGTTGGAAAACGAAGAAATGGCCCGCCTGTCGGTGGGCAAGACCCTCCCCGAATTCTCCCCCGGCGACACCGTCGTGGTGCAGGTGAAGGTCAAGGAAGGCAACCGCGAGCGTCTCCAGGCCTACGAAGGCGTGGTCATCGCCAAGCGCAACCGGGGCCTCAACTCCGCGTTCACCGTGCGCAAGATCTCCGCCGGCGAAGGCGTGGAACGGACCTTCCAGACCTACTCCCCTCTGCTGGCCTCCGTGGAAGTGAAGCGCCGCGGCGACGTGCGCCGCGCCAAGCTCTACTACCTGCGCCAGCGCTCCGGCAAGTCCGCCCGCATCAAGGAAAAGCTGGATCACCACAAGCGCGCCGCCAAGGTTTGAGTTTTCGCGATGCAGAAAAAAGCCGCCCTTGGGCGGCTTTTTTCATGGGGGGCGGGGATCGGGTTTCAGGTTGATGCTGGGTGTCTTGGCTAAGAGTGAACCATCAAGGTTACCAGCCAATCTGGGCTGCGCGTGGCGTGGCAAATTCTGTTGGTTCCTTGCCAAGCGGGAAAGCGACAACGTAAAGCACCGAAGCCTGTATATGTTGAGCGTCGGGTAGCGAACTCTTAATTGCCACCTTACGAGTCGCGTAACAGAACGACACACCTAGTGTACGAAGCGTGTTGATGTAGCCTTGCAGTTCGTCAAAAACATCCAGCTTGTCACGCTCTGAGTGCAACTCTGAGCAGTCACGATATTCGCGGAAGTAGTCGGTCAGCTTCGCAAATTGTTCGGCTGCTTCCCGAGGCAGTTCAAAGGACGACGTCGTCAGGTCCATAGAGTGCATCTCGACCAGGCTAGCCAGCTGCTTGCCGGTGGTAAGTGGTAGTGCCTTCAGTTTGATGTTTTCCCGATTGAACTTCTCCTTTTCAGCCTTCATTTCTTCTTCCGTAGGGAAGGAAAAGGGCTTGTTCAGTGCGTCGATGTCTTCAAATTCGAAGGCTCGCGCAAGGGAACGACGAGTATCCAGGTCTAAAGGCTGTCCTTTTTCCAAGCGCTGAATTGTCCGGACACTCAAGCCGGAAATTTCCCCAAGCTGCTCCTGGGACCACCTGCGCATTTCTCGGAAAACCTTCACAAGCATGGCAAGCTCCTCCGGGGTCAGCAATCGCACTTGCTTGGTTTGGTCAGTAATTGACATCGCTCATCTCCATCGGTTGGTTGATGGGGTCAGTGTGCAAGCAGACCGCATTCCTGAACATGACACCAGCCCGACAGTTAGCCGCCAGCGAGCGTAGGTTGAGCTGACGCAGGAAGCCCAACAATCCATGAAGTCAGTCGTTGGGCTTCTCTGCGATCAGCCCAACCTACCTCATGTTAAAGCCACCACGCTTTCGCCAGCACTGCCGCCGCGCTGCCCAGCAGCAGCAGATTCACCATCCGCAGCATCTGCCGGTCACTGAGGCGGGTGTGGATGTGGCTGCCGGCATAGAGTGCCGCGACGATGATGGGCGCCGCCATCAGGCTGTTGAGCCAGGTCTGCACTTCCCAGAGCAGGCCCGCCGCCAGGAAGGTGAGGATGCGGATCAGGCCTTCCAGGAAGAACAGGCCCGACAAGGTGGCGCGCAGGGCGGACTTGTCCCGGATGCGGTGGGAGAGATAGATCACGTAGGGCGGGCCGCCGGTGCCGAACAGGCCGCTCACCGCGCCGCCGGAGAGGGCGGCCGGGTAGGCCCAGTTGGGCGAGGCGGGGGTGAAGGGGCCGGCCTTCGCCAGCAGGCCGCGCACGGCGAAGACCAGGATGAAGGCGCCCAGGACGGTGAGCAGGGTCGCGGGAGGCAGGGAGACCAGCAGGCCGGTGCCGATGATCACGCCCACCAGGGTGGCCGGCAGGAGGCGGCGGATTTCCGGCCAGTCCACATGCTTGAAGTGGAGTCCGCCCACCAGGGCCGAGGCGGCGAAATCCGCGATCTG
>CAZEOR010000098.1:0-8467 GCA_964513695.1 uncultured Thiobacillus sp. | reverse complement strand
ATTGTTCTATTCCTCAAAAAGATTGACTTGTCAGCGATATGGGATTGTTGGGTCCAGTTTCAAGTGGGGCGTCCCTAATCCCGTGGCTTGAGCTGAGCGTGGCTTAGCCCGACTATCCGGTTCTGTTGGGCTTCCTGACGTCAGCCCGTCCTACGGTTTCACCACCATCACCAGCGCGGGACGCATGACCCGTTCGTTCAGCAGATAGCCCTTTTGCAGCACGGTGGCCACGGTATTGGGCTCACCCTCGCCGTCCACCATGCTGATCGCCTGATGATAATTAGGATCAAATTTCTGCCCTAACGGATTGATTTCACTAATTCCATTTTTCTCGAACACGCCTGACAACTGTTTCAGTGTCAGTTCCACGCCTTCCATGATCTTGTCCACGCCGGCCTTGTCACCCGTGGTCATGGCGGCCTCCAAGCTGTCCTTCACCGCCAGAAGTTCGCCGGCAAATTTGTCCACGGCGAACTTGCGCGCCTTCTCCACATCGTCCACGGCGCGGCGGCGCACGTTCTCGGTTTCCGCCTTGGCGCGCAACCAGGCGTCGTGGTGTTCCTGGGCGTTGAGTTCCGCTTGGCGCAGCATCTCTTCCAGGCTCGGCGTGCTTTCCATTTCAACCCCAGTTCCAGCCGGCGCTTCGCTTTCCGCCGCATTTTGTTGAATCAGTCGATCTTCTGACACGTCATATCCCTCCAAAAAACCGGGTTGGTTTTGGGGGCGTTACACGGGTTTTCAAGTGCTGTCGTGTCAGGTTTTTGAAATATGCAGCACCAGCGCGTCCACGATACGTTCCAGCGCCTCCAGCACCACCGCCTTCGGCGCGCCAATATTGAGCCGCATGAAACCGCTGCCCCCGGCACCGAACACGGTGCCCGGATTCATGCCCACGCGGGCTTCCCGGATGAAGAACTGGCGCAGGGCGGCATCGTCCATGCCAAGTTCGCGGCACAGCGCGCGGCAATCCAGCCAGATCAGGTAAGTGCCTTCGGCCCGTATCGGCTTGATGGTGGGCAGGTGCCGGATGAGGAAAGCAATGACTTCGCGCCGGGTTTGGTCCAGGTAGCCAAGGAGCGCATCCAGCCAAGGGCCGCCCTCTTGGTAAGCCGCGACGAAGGCGGCGACACTGAAGGGATTCGAGCCCGTGACGTGGAGGAGATCGAAAGCCCGCCGCAATGCGGCGCGATGCTCAGGATTGGCCACAATCAGCGCGGACAGGCCCAGGCCGGGGATGTTGAAGGTCTTGCTGGGCGCCACGGCGGTGACGATGTCGCCGGGGTCGTCGGCCAGCAGGGCCAGAGGGATGTGCTTGTGTTCCGGATAGATCAGGTCGTGGTGGATTTCGTCGGAGAGCACCACCAGTCGGTGCCGGCGGGCGATACGCAGCACCTCCCCCAGTTCGTCGGCTGACCACACCCGTCCGACCGGATTGTGGGGTGAGCAGAGCATCAACATGCGGGCATCCGGCTGGGCGGCGCAGTGCTCCAGATGCTCGAAGTCGATGCTGAAGCGGCCGTCTTTCTCGCGCAACGGATTCTCGATCAGCCGCCGGCCCGGCGTGGTCACCGAGGAAAAGAACGGGAAGTAGACCGGCGGCTGGACGATGACGCCCTCCCCCGCTTCGGCGAAGGCCAGGGCGGCGGCATGCAGGGAGGGCACCACGCCGGGGACCATTAGGATCCAGTCCCGCTCGATGGCCCAGCCGTGGCGGGTTTTCATCCAGGCCATCAGCGCCTCGTACACGCTGTCCGGGAACAGGGTGTAGCCGTAGACCGGATGGGCGGCCCGCTCGGCCAGCGCCCGGGTCACCGCCTCCGGCGCGGCGAAATCCATGTCGGCCACCCACATGGGCAACACGTCCTCCGTGCCGAAATAGCCCTGGCGGCCGTCCCACTTCACCGAGCCGGTGCCGGCGCGGGGAATGATGCGGTCGAAGTCGAAGGCTCGGTAGCTCATGGCGTTGCAGCCCCCCTCCCCCCTTGGGGGAGGGGATGGGGGAGAGGGAGCCCGGGTAGCGTACTGGTACCGTTGTTCCCTCTCCCCGGCCCTCCCCCGAGGGGGGAGGGGGAAAACCGTCGCTCGACCATCACCCCAGCCGCTCCCAGATCGTCACTTCCGACAGCGTGTGCTGGAACTTGTGCCGGGTCTCGCGGATGACGAAGGGAACTTCCAGCGGGCCTTGCGCCAGCCGGAAATGGCTGCCCAGATGGGCCTTCAGGCCATCCAGCGTGGTGACGTTCTCGCCGTCCCGTTTGAAGCCGCCGATCCATTCCTCCCGGGGGGTGTGTTCCGCCAGCCAGGTGTAGGGCGAGGCGATCAGCAGCACGCCACCCGGGTTCAGCCGCTCGTGCACGGTATCCAGGAATTTTGCCGGGCTGTACAGGCGGTCGATGAGGTTGGCGGCCAGGATCAGGTCGTAGCCGCCGAACAGGGATTTCAGGTTGCAGGCATCGCCCTGGAAGAAGGCCACCTTGCCGCGCGTGGCATCCAGGCCCAGGTCGGCCAGACGCCGTTCCCGATAGGACACCAGTTCGCCCTCGTCCACCAGGGTGTAGCGCAGCACGCCCTGCTCGGCGAACTGAACGCCCAGGCCGATGAAACGGGCGGAGAAGTCGATGCCGGTGACGTCATCGAAAGCACGCGCCAATTCGAAGCTGGCCCGGCCCGCCGCGCAGCCCAGGTCCAGGGCGCGCCGTTTGGGCTTGCCGTCCATGGCGGCGATGGCCAGGTCGGCGAGGGCCTTGGAGAAATTGGGCACGCCGAAATATTCGTCGCCGAAGTGGAACTCGGCGTATTCGGACAGCAGCTTGTCGGTCTCGTAATGGGAGGCCACCGGCGCCATGGGCGCTTCGCCCACCACATAACGGAAGCCAGCGTGCTGGAAGAAGTGGCGCCGGAAGGCATAGCGGGCAGCCAGGAGCGCCTCGTTGCCGCAGGAGATCCAGGAGCCGCCCTTGATCAGGTTGTGGCGCTCGTCGAAGGTGGGCGTGGTGAAGTCGTCGTAGAGGGGGTGCACCCGGAAGCCATCGAAGGGATAGATGGGCGTCTCGGTCCACTGCCAGACGTTGCCCACCACGTCGAACAGGGGACCATGGGCGAAGCGGTTCACCGGGCAGGAGGAAGCCCCATGGTCCAGGTGCAGGTTGGCGTTGGCCGGCGCCGCATCCGGCACCTCCGTCACACCGGCGAAAGCCGCCAGCCGGGACCACTCGTCCTCAGTGGGCAGGCGCACCGACCGGCTGATTTTCGCCGCCTTCCAGCGGCAGAAGGCGCGGGCTTCCAGGCAGTTCACCTCCACCGGCCAGTCCCAGGGCATGGCCACTTCCTCCAGCATCAGGCGCAGCTTCCAGGCCTCGCCGTCGCGCAGCCAGAAGGTCGGATGGGCGGCCCGGGTGAAATCGCGCCAGGCACTGCCCTCCTCGTCCCACCAGGCATCGGCCTCGTAACCGCCGTCCGCGACGAAGGCCAGGTATTCCCCGTTGGAAACCAGATGGCGCGCGGCCTGGAACGCCGCTACATCGGCTTCGTGATGGCCGTATTCGTTGTCCCAGCCGTAGTACGGATCGTCCCGTTCCTTGCCCAGGCGGACCGCGCCCGCCGGAATTTCCACCAGATCGTTCGTTGGCGCGGGACCGGAAACCGTGGAAGGCGCCCAGGCCGCATGGGGCCGCACGTATTTCAGGTCGTGCTGGCGGATCAGCACCGAGGAGGTTTCCAGGTGGATGCGCTCGTGTTCGATACCCATCACGATGGGCCACCAGGGATGTTCCCAGCCAATGGGCAAGGTCAGCGGCAGGCTTTCGATCAAGCCGCCGACCACCGCCCGCACCCGCCCCCGATAAGCGCGCACCTCGGCCACCGCCGGCCAGTCGTAGTTCGTCTCCGACAGATCGTCCCAGCTCATTTCGTCCACACCCACGGCGAACATGGATTCGAAACGGGGATTGATCCGTTCGCCAACCAGGCCGGCCAGCACCAGCTTGTTGATGAAAAAAGTGGCGGTATGGCCCAGGTAGAAGATGAGGGGATGGCGCAGTGAGATCGGCTTGCGGAAATAGGCCTCGTCGCAGGTCAGCACATCGAACAGCTGCTCGTAGCGGTCGAAGGTGGCGTGGAAGTAGGCGCGGATCTCCCGGCGCTTCATTTCGGCGTCTTCGCCAATCAGCCTGGGGGTGCGGAGCAAAAAGGACACGGGCATGGGTTCGGGACAGGGAGCGAAGGAGGCATGCTAACGCGCCTCCGTTTCCGATTGCAGCGCATTACTACGGAGACGACATCCCGGCCACCATTTCCGCCTGCCCCACAAGGGTAGTCAGGCTTTACCGGTGCGCCGGCTGGCCCCATCATCCGGGGTCATCGGCTTTTTCAATCCTTCATCGCCATTCATCGGGAGTGTTCCGTTGTCATCCGAAACCCTGGTCGAGATCAAAGACCTGCGCTTCGCCTACGGTGAGCGCGAAGTCCTCAAGGGCCTCAATCTCAGCATCCTGCGCGGAAAAGTCGTGGGGCTGCTGGGTTCCAGCGGCTGCGGCAAAACCACCCTGTTGCGCCTGATCGGCGGCCAGGCCGTGCCCGCGGGGGGCCACGTCAACGTGGCGGGCCAGATCGTCGATGCGCTGGACAATGACGACTTGTACACGCTGCGCCGCAAGATGGGCATGATGTTCCAGGCCGGCGGCCTGTTCAGCGACCTCTCCGTCTTCGACAACGTGGCCTTCCCGCTGCGGGAGCACACCGACCTGCCGGAGCGCATGATCCGCGACCTGGTGCTGATGAAGCTGGATGCGGTGGGCCTGCGCGGCGCCCGCGATCTGATGACCGGTGAGCTTTCCGGCGGCATGTCACGGCGCGTGGCCCTGGCCCGCGCCATCGCCCTGGACCCCATGCTCATCATGTACGACGAGCCCTTCGCCGGCCTGGACCCCATTTCCCTGGACGTCATCGCCAACATCATCCGGCGCCTGAACGACGCGCTGGGGCTGACTTCCGTGGTGGTGACCTACGACACCGCCGAAGCGCTGAAGATCATCGATTACGCCTTCTTCATCGATAACGGCGTGGTAGTGGATGAAGGCCCGGTGGAAATGATCCGAAATTCGAATCACCCCTTCGTGCACCAATTCTTGCATGGGGAAGAAGATGGACCGGTGAGTTTCCATTTTCCGGCAAAGGATCTGGCGCAGGATTTCGGGCTGGCCACCGGCGCCAATTGAGGATTCCCCCCTTTCTTAAAGGGGGGCCAGGGGGGATTTAGCAACATCTCCAATTCCAACCGGCGTCAAGTCCCCCTCACTCACCTTTATCCCCGTGAGGGGGCTTTACAAGAGGGGGAAGCCGCTCAGTCCAGGCTGTAACTCGCCCCCATCTCCGGCACTTCCACCTTCCACCCCATCCCTTCCCGGATCAGCACCGCGAACCCCAACGCCGTCTCCGCCTCGCCATGGACCACGAAGGTCCGTCCCGGCGGCTGCTTGAAGCGGGACAGCCAGTCCGTCAGTGCATCCCGGTCGGCATGGGCGGACAGCCCGCCCAGGGTGTAGAGATCGGCCCGCACCGGCACCACTTCCCGGAACAGGCGCACTGTCCTCGCCCCGTCCACGATGCGCCGGCCCAGGGTGCCTTCCGCCTGGAAGCCGGCGATGATCACCGAGCATTCCGCTCGCGGCAGGTTGAACTTGAGATGGTGCTTGATGCGTCCCGCGTCGCACATGCCGGAAGCGGAGATGATGATCGCCCCCTGCCGGATCTTGTTCAGGCCCATGGAATCCTCCACGTCCTCGGTCACCCGCAGATAGGGCGCGTCCGGGCTGGTGCGGAACCAGGCCAGCAGATCGCGGGATTCCTCGTCCATCAGCTCGCCATGGCGCAGGGTGATCTCCGTCGCCGCCTTGGCCATGGGCGAATCCACGAACACCGCCAGATTGCGCGGCAACCGCCCCTGGCGCACCAGGTCCATGAGCAGGTAGAGCAGATCCTGGGTGCGCCCCACCGCGAAGGCGGGAATGATCACGTTGCCCTTCTTGCGCGTGAGGGTGTCGTTCACCGCCTCCGCCAGCTCGTCCACCGTCTCCGCCAGGGACTTGTGCAGCCGGTTGCCATAGGTGGACTCCACCAGCAGCACGTCGGCCGACTCGATGGGCGTCGGATCGTTGAGGATGGGCCGCCCGGGCATGCCCAGATCGCCGGAGAACACCAGCTTCTTCGTCCTGCCGCCTTCCTCCACCCAGACTTCCAGGATCGCGGAACCCAGGATATGCCCCGCGTCGCGGAACTTCACCCGCACACGGGGATGGGGCTGGATTTCCTTGTCGTAGCCCACGCCCTTGACCCGCTTCACCGCCTCCCGCGCCTGGGTCACGGTATACAGCGGCGCCAGTTCGTTCTGATGCCGCTTGCGCGTCTTGCGCTTGTCATAGTTGGCCCACTCGGCTTCCTTCTCCTGGATGAAAGCGGAATCCGGCAACAGCACGCCCAGCAAATCCGCCGTCGCCCGGGTGCAATGGATCGGCCCCTTGTAGCCCAGCGCGCACAGCCGCGGCAGCAGCCCGGAATGGTCGATGTGGGCATGGGTCAGCAGGACGAAATCGATGTCCTCTGGATCGAAACGGGGAAAGCGGCGGTTCAGTTCATCCGCCGCCCGGCCACCCTGGAACATGCCGCAATCGACGATGAATTTGAGCTTGTCGGATTCGACCAGGAAGCAGGAGCCGGTGACCTGGCGCGAGGCGCCGTGGAAGGTGAGTTTCATGGTTTCAGGATAGCGATTCTTGCGTCGTTCGAGGTCGCGATCCAATCAGCGACGTATAACTTTCGACAGATTGAGTGGAGGCAATGGGCGGCATAAGCTGCTGGTATGAATAAACCAACAATAAGCTTCCATGCATGAAAACAAGGGAAGGGAAATCATGAAGAAACGATGGATAGGTCTGCTGGCGTGTCTGGCATTCGGCCAGACTCAGGCGGCGAGTTTCGATTGCGCGAAGGCGGGGACGAAGGTCGAGAAGCTGATCTGCGCGGATCAGAAACTCTCGAAACAAGACGACGACCTGAAGTCCGCCTACCAGGCGGTCTACACCCTTACTGCCGACCGCGCCGCGCTCAAATGGGCGCAGCGGGATTGGCTCAAGGCGCGTAACGCCTGCAAAGACACGGCCTGCGTCAAGCAAGCCTATCAGACTCGCCAGGCCGAACTGGAAAAAACCAAGGCCGAACCCAAGCCCTGCTTCCGCTTGCTGGAGCGGAAATGGCCGGAGGTGCAGAGCGGCCATTACCCGGTGTGCCTGGCCTATCTCAAGAACCTCAACCGCTTCTGCGGCGAGCCGCCACCCACCTGCGAGCGCAAGCTTGATCCGGCGATCAAGGAATTAAGCCTGCCGAAGTGGGAGGAGATTGATCCCAAGGCACACCTAAAGGTCATCGAGCAAACGCTGAATTACAACTTCGAGAACATCAAGGTCTGGTTGCCCATCCCCCCCGACATGCTGGAGCACATCCATTCCAGGAAGGTGCATATGTGGCACACCTGGGTCGACCTGGACCACGACGGAAAGATGGAGCATGTGGTGCGGTTCGATGATGGGCCATGCCATCCGATTAACCCGTCAGGTGAACGGGGTTTCTACGGTTTCAACTACGAAATAGCAGTAGTGGACAAGGACATTACCCAAGTCGATGAGCGATTCCGTTACGTAGAAATTGGGGGCCGGGATGTATTGCTTTACGAGGGGCGCGCCTATCTCTGGCATTTCACAGCTAGCGACGGCCCTGACACTTTTTCTTTGCAAGAGCCTTTCCATGTATCGGTGACCGATACCGGGAACGCCGATTCCGTGTGTGTTTTTCAATATCTGAAATGAGGGAGTGAATCATGAATTACCACCTGCTTGG
Organism: uncultured Thiobacillus sp.; assembly: GCA_964513695.1. GTDB lineage: Bacteria > Pseudomonadota > Gammaproteobacteria > Burkholderiales > Thiobacillaceae > PFJX01. The sequence continues at coordinate 577 of CAZEOR010000098.1, read as the reverse complement.
CGACGGCACTCGTTACAACACCACCTACACCAACCTTCGCTACAACCTGATCGTGCAGGAGGAGGAATCCGGCAACCCGAAGTCCACCGTCTATCTCGATAGCGCGCTTGCCCACAACCCGACCATTGGTGTGGGCTTCAATTTGCGGGATAGCGCCGTACGGGACGCCGTATTGACGGCGTTTGGGTTCAATGTAGGCGCAACACCGACAACCAATGCTGCCGAGTTTGGCTACCTCCAAGAAATCAAAGCCCTCGTCAACGCCAGCTACAGCGTCAGCGTGCTCTGCGCCAAACTCAACGACGTCATGAGCCGTCGCTTCGCCGATCCCCGGATTCCTGCCGCCAACATCACGCGGGCAGACTTCCAGTTCCTCAACGACGCGGAGATCAAATCGGTGTTTAACGTCGTGGTCGAATTCCAAGAAAGCAAAATCGACAGCTTTTACGGCACCGTCCCAGGCTCCCTCGAACGCCTCTCCCTGCTCTCCCTCAAATACAGCGCCGTTCTCGGCACGAATCTGCGCAACGCCCTTCAGTCTGGCGACCGCGCCGAAGCCTGGTACGAAATCCGCTAT
>CAZEOR010000097.1:0-8509 GCA_964513695.1 uncultured Thiobacillus sp. | reverse complement strand
GGACACGCCCAGATACTGTTTGGTAATGCCCAGCACCGGCAGCTGGACGACACGGCGGTTGCCTTCCAGCACTTCCACCGTGAGCAGGTCACTTGGTTTCACGTGCAGGATGTTGTTGGCCAGGTGATCGGTAAGAACGACGCCATCGGCGGGCACCCGTACCGGCCGCAGTTCGCTGTCGAGGGATCGGTGCAGACGGCCCGCGGGCTCGATGCCGTAGAGGGCGGAACGGTAGTGATACTGGCCGAAACGCAGGTTGGCGGCCACGTCGCGAAAACCTTCCACTTGGCGCACACCGGGCAACTGGGTCAGTTCGTGCAGAGCGCGGCCGCTGGTGGGCTCGATGAAGGTGACCGCCAGATCTTCCCGCGCGGCCTGACGGAACTGGATGTCCACCATGAAGTCGATGGCGCCACGCTGGTAGTTGCCCACCATCATCAGGCCGCCGGCGCAGGCGATGCCGAACACGGTCAGCAGGGACTTCAGGGGCCGCCGTTCGATGTGGCGCAGGATCATGCGCGAGGGCTGGTTCAGCATTCTTTGCAGGCCGAGGCGTTCCAGCAGCGTGGCCCGGTACACCATGGGTGTTTCCGGCCGCATGCCTTCCGCCGGCGGCAGCCGGATCGCCCGCCCCACTGCCAGCAGGGTGCCGCTCACCGCCGCAAAACCGGTCACGGCCAAAGCGATGGAGACGACGCCCGGCTTGAGCACATATTCCAGGAAGGGGAAGCGATACAACTCCATGTAGACGTTGGACAAGCCCTTGCCAAACCAGGCCCCCAGGGCGACGCCGCCGGCCACGCCGAACAGCCCCACCGCCATGACCAGCTTCAGGTAATGCCAGCCGATGGCCAGAGGGCGATAGCCAAAGGCCTTCAGGATGGCGATCTGCTCCCGCTGGGTGGCGATAAGCCGGGTCACCACCACATTCAGCAGGAAGGCCGCCACACCCAGGAAGATGGACGGGAATACCGTCGCGGTGGTCTGCAACTGCTTCAGCTCCTCGCTCAGGAAGCGGTTGGAGAACTGGTCCTTGCGGCCATAGGCGCCGATGCCGCCAAAGCGGGCCAGCAGACCGTCGAGACGGTCGATGACGGACTGTTCATCGGCACCCGGCGTCAGGGACAGGCTGACGCTGTTGAAGGCGCCATCCATGTCGTAGGCGGCGGCCAGGGCGTGGCGCCCCATCCACAGCACGCCGTAGCGCTTGAAGTCCGGGAACATGGCCCCAGGCGCGATCTGGTAGACGTATTCCGGCGACAGGGCGACGCCCACCAGGGTCAGGGCCTTGCGCTTGCCGTTGATGACGGCGTGGATCTTGTCGCCCGGATGCAGGCCGTGGGCATCGGCGAAGGTATCGCTGACGATGACCTCGTCTCCGCTGTAGGGCGTCAGCCAGCGCCCGCGTTTGAGATGCAGGGTGTTGAGCAGCGGCTGTCCCGTGTTTGGCAGGGAGGACAGTACGCCCGTGACCGGGTCGGTGAAACCCGCCACTTCCAGCTTCACCACCGCCACCACGCGGGTTTCCAGCCGTTCCACGCCGGGAATTTCCGCCAGCCTGACGGCCAGTCCGTCCGGTGCCCGTTTCAGGTTGGCGAACACCTGGGCGAAGCGGTAATCCCGATAGAACAGGTCGCGCGTGCCGAGCAGGGAATCGTAGGTGGACAAGGCCATGACCAGGGTCGCCACGCCACCGGCGATGACCGCGGCGATGGCCAGCGCCTGGCCGCGCATCTGCCAGAGGTCGCGCAGGAGCTTGAGGTTGAGGGCGGTCATGGGACCCGATCTCCATGGCCGAGGTGTTCTCCCCACCCCTGCCCTCCCCGCCAGCGGGGTGGGAGCAAGCCCCCTCCCCCGCGAGCGGGGGAAGTTGGGAGGGGGAGTCCGCCCATGCTCGTCATCCCCTCACCAGCTCAACTCGTGCGCCGCCCGCTTCGTGGCATTGCGACGCTCCTCCACGATGCGTCCGTCGGAAAGCCGGATGACCCGGTCGGCCATGTCTGCAATGCCGGCATTGTGGGTGATGAGCACGGTCAGGGTGCCCAGCTCCCGGTTCACCTTTTCCAGGGCCTCCAGGACGATGACGCCGGTGGCGGAATCCAGGGCGCCCGTGGGCTCGTCACAGAGCAGCACGGCGGGATTCTTGGCGATGGCCCGGGCGATGGCCACCCGCTGCTGCTCGCCGCCGGAAAGCTGGGCGGGGAAGTGGTCCAGGCGCTCGCCCAGGCCCACCAGACCAAGCGCTTCCTCGGGCCGCATGGGCGCCTTGGAGATTTCCGTCACCGCCGCCACGTTCTCCCTGGCGGTGAGACTGGGAATGAGGTTGTAGAACTGGAAGACGAAGCCCACGTGGTCGCGGCGGAAGCGGGTCAAAGCCTCCTCGCCGGCGGCGGACAGGTTGTGGTCCAGGTAGAACACCTCGCCGGCCGTGGGCGTGTCCAGGCCGCCAAGGATGTTCAGCAGGGTGGATTTGCCGCTGCCGGAGGGGCCCAGCAGCACCACCAGCTCTCCCCTGCGAAACTCCAGGTCGATGCCGCGCAGGGCGTGCACCTCCACTTCGCCCATGCGGTATATCTTGGTCAGGCCCTTGGCCCGGAAGACGCTTTCCTGTTCAGCCATGCTTCAGGATAGGGCATGGGAGGCGAAGCCCCCCAGGAAAGCCAAGGCTACACTGCCACCGGCGCCTTGATGCCTGGATGCGGGTCATACCCTTCCAGCGAGAAGTCCTCGAACTTGAAGTCGAACAGACCGGTGACCGCGGGATTCAACCTCATGGTCGGCAGAGCGCGGGGGTCTCGCGACAGCTGCAGGTTCACCTGCTCCATGTGATTGAGGTAGATGTGGGCGTCGCCCAGGGTGTGGACGAAGTCGCCCGGTTTCAAGCCTGTCACCTGGGCGATCATCAAGGTCAGCAGGGCATAGCTGGCAATATTGAAGGGCACGCCCAGGAAGATGTCGGCGCTACGCTGGTAGAGCTGGCAGGAGAGCTTTCCGTCGGCCACATAGAACTGGAAAAAAGCATGGCAGGGGGGCAGCTTCATGTATTCCAGCTCACCCACATTCCAGGCGGAGACGATGATGCGGCGGGAATCCGGGTTGCGCTTGAGGGTCTGCAACACCTCGCCGATCTGATCGATGTGGCGGCCGTCCCGGGCCGGCCAGGAACGCCACTGGTAGCCGTAGATGGGGCCCAGGTCGCCGTTGGCGTCGGCCCATTCGTCCCAGATGCTGACGCCGTTGTCCTTCAGATATTTGATGTTGGTGTCACCCTTCAGGAACCAGAGCAGCTCGTGGATGATGGACTTGAGGTGGACCTTCTTGGTGGTGAGGAGCGGAAACCCTTCACCCAGATCGAAACGCATCTGGTGGCCGAACACGGAAATGGTGCCGGTGCCGGTGCGATCGGATTTTTTCGTGCCGTTGGCCAGGACATGCTGGAGCAGGTCGAGGTATTGCCGCATCAGGTGCCTTCCTTGAGCAGGTGCTGGTACACAAGATTCATGATGATCAGGCGCTGGGCCTGGGTCAGTTCGCCGAATTGCATGCCGAAGGATTTCATGGGTTTGCCCTGGTCGTCATCCTCCTCGCCCAGAGAACGGATGATGGCCGGCGTTTTCACGTATTCCTCCATGTCGCCCAGCTTGACCTTGAAAGACAGCCAGAGGGCCTGTTCCTTCTTGCCCAGGACCATGGGCGAAAGCAGTTTGGCGCCACCGACGCTGATGTCCACCATCTTGCCGGCGCCGATCTGCTTGCCATCCTCGCTCTCGTGCACGGCGACGATGATGCCGGCCGGTGCGCGCATGGCCTTGCGGATGCGCATGGCCTGGACGCTGTCAGGATAGGACAGGTGCAGATAGGGAAACGGCTGCAACTGGGACTTCAGCACCTTGGCCTTGAACGCGCACACGTTGAGGCCGGAAAACGCGCGAATCAGATAAGTCTGGCCATCCCGCACGAAGATCAGCTTGCCGTCCACCATGGGTGCGGTGACCAGCACGCTCCTGGGTTTCATCATGCCAATCACCCGCACTGTGAAACGCTCGGTCTGGCCTTCCATGAGGGGTTGCAGTTGCAGGGTGTCGTCAGGCATGAGCTTGATGGCTTCAAAGCTCAGTGACTCTTCCTGGGGCTTGGCCGCTCCGCCGCCACTGTCCGTCGCTTTGCCTTCTTCGAGCGCGGTCTGGGTGTACGCAGGCCTTTGCGGTCTGTTCTCGCGAAACAGGCCTTTTTCCAGCAGCACTTGGAGTTGGTGCTCGCTGTTGACGATCACACCCCGGTTGAGCAGGAGATTGCGATCCGCATCATAGATGGCAAACGGGAGGGGTTTGCCCACTTCGATCTCGGCCTTGCGAACCGGCATCAGGAAGCCTTCATCCGCCATATTCTTCGTCTCCTCGTTAACGGCCGGCGTCGATGTAATCCCGCGCCAATCGTTCCAGTCCGGCATTGTATGCGTCGGCAATCGAAATAGTGATGTCCGTCTCAGCCTGGACTGACTTCAACATGGTGGAAAAAGCCTGGGGATCGCGTAGTTCCAGATATTCCAGAAAACGCCAGGACTGGCGGTAGAACTCATGGACGGACAGGCCGAAATGATCGGCGCGGTAGCGCTTGCCGGGAACATCGAGCCGGCTGAAATCCACCTGCCGGCCTTCGTTCCAGGCAGCGCGCGCCTCGTCGTCGCTGGTGAATTCCGCGCCACCGCCCCGTGCGGCAAGGCTGGCCAGGCCTTCATGAAACCAGACCGGCAGCCAGGGCGTGTAATGGCCAAGGCGCTGGCCCAGGTGAAGATGGGACAGTTCGTGGGTCAAAAGGCCCGGCAAGCGGGCGGACTCCCGTTCAAACAAGTTTGGGGAAAGCACCAGCAGATCCCCCGGCAGGACGGCGGCCGAATAGTCAGATGTGGCAATCAGACGCTGGAAGCAAGTCGCCGTGATGCAGACATGGACTCGGGGAGGATAACGGAACGGCAAGCCATGCACGCTCTCAACCCGTGCAACTGCGGCATCCAGCAGGTCGGCGACCCGGGCCGCCTGTACCTCACCGCCCGCCTCGTGACGGATCCGGGCATCTTCAAGGTAGGGCTGGAATCCCGCCGGCGATGCCGCCGAATGAACGGCGGAGGCGGCACAACCGATCTGGCTCATGGCCAGAAAACTAATGAAGACTGGATTTGCCCAATTCATTGAGGATATCCAGAAGCAGTTGCCGCCCGAGCGGCCCCATTCCTTTCAACAATTGATCGGCATCGCGCTCGCCATTCACCAAGCGTCGCATGACACCACCCAGACGCGCCATGTCCCCACCGGCACGCACCATCTGTTCGGCCATATTGGCGAGAGCCGCCAGGGCCTGGGCATCGCCCCGCGACGCGGCGGCAATCATGGCGGCCAGACCTGGCGCAGCCGCACCGGGATCGGCCTTTTGCTCCAAGGATGGAAGGCTGGCCGGATTGTTCAAGCCGCGCAGTACGGCATCGACGATGATGCGGTCTTCCTCATCCAGCCCCAGCTTGATGCTGTCGTCCCGCTTGCCGTCCACGATCTGACGCAGCGCGGCCACCAGCCTGGGCCAGCCCTGCTGTTCCGCGGCAGCCAGCGTCTCCATCAATTCAGGCAAGCGGCTGCGATCGGTCAGGGCGAGAACCACGGCATGGATGAAGGGGGCATGCATGCTCAGCACCTGCTCGACGGCATCAGGCAATCCCGCCATCACCCATCCTTTCGTTTTGCGGCGCACAATCTTCCAGAGGCTTCCATTGCCCCTCGATCAAGGCCTCGATGGGGTGGAAAACGCGCTTGTAGGCCATTTTTTCGGAATCGGCGATCCAGTAGCCCAGATAGAGAAAAGGCAGATCCATCTCACGGGCCAGGCGCAATTGGGTCAGCACACCGAATGTGCCAAGTCCCCGCTTCGCCAGATCCGGCTCGTAAAAGGTGTAGACGGCGGACAGTCCATCCATGAGCCGGTCCACCAGGGAAACCATCACCACCTCGCCGTCCAGGCTGAATTCGGCCAGGGCGCTGTCCACACGGCTTTGCAGCAGGAAGCTGCGAAACTGCTCCCGGTCGTCCTGATCCATGCCGCCACCAGCATGGCGCGCGGCCTGGTAACGACGGTACAGGCGGTAATGGGATTCGTCGAACACGAGGGGTTTGAGTTGCATGGACAGACTGGCATTCTTCGCCAGACAGCGGCGCTGGCTGCGGCTGGGCCGGAACTCCGCCACCGAAACCCGCACCGGCGTACACGCCCGGCAAGCGTCGCAACGAGGCCGGTAGACATGGTGTCCGCTGCGACGAAAACCCAGTCGCACCAGTTCGCTGTAAACCACGGTATCAACCAGCCCGCCGGGAGCGGCAACCTGGGAACGGGCCATACGTTCCGGTAGGTAACTGCATGGATATGGCGCCGTCAGATAGAACTGGAGACGAAAGATCGGGAGTTCTTTAAGGGAACTCATGACGCTTTCCGCAACAACCATTTACCCGGCACGCCGGGCTCGCCGGTCAAGCGTTCGAGCAGCCCGGAAAACTGGGTGCGGGGAATTTCCCTCGCCCCGAGGGAAGCGAGATGGGGTGTATTCATCTGACAGTCGACGACACCGTAGTGGTTGGACGAGAGAAAGCGTACCAGATGGGCCAGTGCGATCTTGGAGGCATCGGTCTGGCGCGCAAACATGGATTCGCCATAGAACGCCCGGCCGATGGCGACGCCATACAGACCCCCCGCCAGCTCCGGGCCGTCTCCGCCTTCAATCCAGGTTTCGAATGAGTGTGCATATCCCGCCTCGTGCAGATCGTTATACGCCGCGATCATCTGGGGGGAAATCCAGGTGCCGGCCGCACCCTTGCGGGGTGCGGCGCACTCCCCCACTACCCGGGCGAACACCGTGTCCACCCTCACCTCGTAATCGGCACGGGCGAGGCGTTTCTTGAGGGAACGGGAAACCTTGAACTCAGCGGGGAACAGCACCATGCGCGGATCCGGCGTCCACCACAGGATCGGTTCGCCGGGATTGAACCAGGGGAAGATGCCGCGCCGGTAGGCCGCCAGCAGGCGCGGGACGGACAGGTCACCCCCCGCCGCCAGCAAACCGTTGGGATCGAGCAGCGCCCGCTCCTGGGGCGGAAACGGATCTTGAATATGCAACCAGGGAATCACGTCCCGCGCGTACCCTTCTGGATGAATTCGATTTTGTAGCCGTCCGGATCTTCCACGAAGGCAAGCACCGTCGTGCCGTGCATCATGGGTCCGGCCGGGCGGACCACCTTGCCGCCCTTGGCTGCCACGTCGGCGCAAGCTTGATAGGCATCGTCCACTTCAAGAGCGATATGGCCGAAGCCGGTACCCAGCTCGTAGCCGCCTACTCCCCAGTTGTATGTCAGTTCCAACACGCTATGGTCCGACTCGTCGCCGTAACCGACAAAAGCCAGGGTGAACTTGCCCTCCGGATAATCCTTGCGCCGCAACAGCCGCATACCCAGAACCTGGGTATAGAAAGCGATGGAACGTTCCAGGTCGCCGACCCGGATCATGGTGTGCAGCATGCGCATGGCTGTCTTTCCCTTCAAATTGGCCTGGAGCGGATCCTGTCCCTGTGCAAAGGCACGTTCAGGCAGCGTCCGCGCTCAGGCATCCGGTCCGCGGACACTGATCGTCAGACTCTCCGCAGCGGTAATCTTGATTCCAACCTCGGTGGCCATGCGCGTCAGTTCGAGCAACGAGCGCACCCCGGTCTTCAGAAAGAGGTGGGAACGATGGACTTCGATGGTGCGGAAGCTGATTCCCAACAACTGGGCGATTTCCTTGTTGGAACGGCCGGCCAGGGCCAGCGCCAGGATTTCCCGTTCCCGCTCGGTCAACTTCTGCAGACGCGCCTGGAAATCCTGGCGCAGGGCTTCCGCTTGGCGTGCCTCGCGTTCCCGCGCCAAGGTTCCCCGCACCCGTTCGATCAAGTCGGCACCATTGACCGGCTTGGTCAGAAAGTCGACCGCGCCACCCTGCATCGCCCGAACCGTGGTCGGCACATCTCCGAAGGCGGACATGAAAATGATGGGCAAGCGCGCATTCCGATGGTTGAGTTCCACCTGAAGCTCCTCTCCGCTCATACCGGGCATGAGCATGTCCAGCAGCAGGCAGCCGGGCCGTTCCGGATGCCAGACCGCCAGGAACTCCTCGGCGCTGGCATGGCACTCGACTTTGAATCCCGCGGTTTCAAGAAGCAGTGAAACCGACTCGCGCACAATGGCATCGTCGTCGACCAGATAGACCGTGGGTATGTTCATGGGGCTAAAGGTATCGTGAAATGAAAAGTTGCGCCGGCTCCCGAGTGAGGTTCATACCACAACTTTCCTCCCTGGGCTTCAACCAGGGCCCGACTGATGGCAAGCCCCATGCCGATGCCTTTCGTCTTGGTGGTGAAAAAAGGCTCGAAGATGCGTTGCGCGAGGGCGGGCTCCAGCCCCGGACCCATATCGCTGACGCTCACCCGCGCCTTGTCGCC
>CAZEOR010000096.1:0-8659 GCA_964513695.1 uncultured Thiobacillus sp. | reverse complement strand
TTTGCAGGCGGATCATGGCAGGTATCCGGCGTGGAGAACCGTATATCCCCCCCTTTGGAAAAGGGGGGAGTTGGTGCTGTGGAGTCGATACATGTCCGGTTTCATGTTTGCGGCAGGGGCGCCAGCAGGGCGCGCAGGTCGGATTCGCCGAATTTGACTTCGCCGCTGTGGTCCTCGGACAGGATGCCGGCGGCCAAGTCGGCTTTCCTTTCCTGGAGGGCGAGGATCTTCTCCTCGATGCTGCCGGCGACGATGAGCTTGTAGACGAACACCGGCTTGGTCTGGCCCAGGCGGTGAGCCCGGTCGGTGGCTTGGTTTTCCACCGCCGGGTTCCACCAGGGATCGTAGTGGATGACAGTGTCGGCGGCGGTGAGGTTGAGGCCGACGCCGCCGGCCTTGAGGCTGATCAGGAAGATGGGCGCTTCGCCGTCCTGGAAGCGGCGGATGGGGGTTTCCCGGTCGGCGGTGGCGCCGGTGAGGGTGACATAGCCCAGGCCGAGCCGGTCCAGTTCGATACGGATCAGGTCAAGCATGGAGGTGAACTGGGAGAACAGCAGGATGCGCGGGCCTTCCTCCACCATCTCCGGCAGCATGTCCATGAGCAGGTCCAGCTTGGCCCGCTCCTTCACCTGGCGCGCAGTCTCCGATTTGAGCAGGCGCGGGTCGCAGCACACCTGGCGCAGTTTCAGCAGGGCATCCAGGATGACGATCTGGCTGCGGTTGAAGCCCAGGTCGGCGATGGCTTCCCGCACCCGGGCGTCCATGGCGCTGCGCACGGTCTCGTAGAGGTCGCGCTGGCCGCCGTCCAGTTCCACGGTACGCAGGATGAGGGTCTTGGGCGGCAGTTCCTGGGCCACTTCCTCCTTGCGCCGGCGCAGGATGAAGGGGCGCAGCCGTTTCGCCAGCAGTTCCCGGCGCAGGGTGTCGCCCTGCTTCTCGATGGGCGTGCGCCAGGTGCGGGTGAAGGATTTGGCGTCGCCCAGGAAGCCGGGCAGCAGGAAATCGAACTGGGCCCACAGCTCGCCCAGGTGGTTTTCCAGCGGCGTGCCGGTGAGGCACAGGCGATGCCGGGCCTTGAGCCGGCGCACCACCTGGGCGGCCTGGCTGCCGGCGTTCTTGACGGTCTGGGCCTCGTCCAGAATCAGCATGTGGTAGTCCTGCTTCTCCAGGGCTTCGTGGTCGCGCCAGAGCAGGGGATAGGTGGTGAGCACCACGTCGTGCTCGGCGATGCGCTCGAACAGGGCGTGGCGCTCCTTGCCGTGCAGGGAGAGCACCCTGAGGCCAGGCGCGAAGCGGGCCGCCTCGTGTTTCCAGTTGAAGATCAGGGAGGTGGGCAGCACCACCAGGGCGGGTCTGTCCAGGCGGCCGGCTTCCTTTTCGGTGAGCAGGTGGGCCAAGGTCTGGGCGGTCTTGCCCAGGCCCATGTCGTCGGCCAGGATGCCGGAGAGATCCTGTTCGCGCAGATATTGCAGCCAGGCCAGTCCCTCCTGCTGGTAGGGACGCAGTTCCAGGGCGAAGCCGGGCGGCGTGGCCACCGGCGTCACGCCCTGGGTGCGCAGCAATCGGTCGGCCAGGGTGCGCACGCTGTCCATGCCCTTGAACTGCCAGCGGCCCATGTCGGCCAGCTCCGCCAGACGCGGGGCGTCGAGCCGGGCCACGCGCAGGGCACCGTCCTGGCCGATGCCGGATTCGAACAGGTCGATCAGGGTGAGGGCCACCGGCTTCAATCGTTCGGCGGGCAGGCGGATGCGGCGGCCGTCGGGACCGTCCAGGGTGACCCAGGCCTTGTCGGGGATGGCGTTGATGGCGTGGGGGTCCAGCCAGCGGGCATCCCGGTTGAACAGGCTGGCCAGCAGGGGCGCAAGGGCCAGGCGCCGGCCCTCGACAACGATGCCCATGGTGAGGTCGAACCAGCCGGGGGCGGCTTCTTCCACTTCCGCCTGCCAGGCTTCCACTTCCACATAGTCATGGCGGAAATCCTGGGGCAGTTCCACTTCCCAGCCGGCGTCGCGCAGCTTGGGCAGGGTTGCCGTCATGAACTCTTCCCATGCCGCTTCGCTGGCCAGGCCGTAGCAGGGCCGAGGCAGGGGGCGGCCGGCGTAGATGGAGTGGGGCGGGACCGGGGCGAATCCCAGGCCGTGCAGGGTGCGCAGCATGCGCGCTTCCTGTTCCGTGTCCCGGTGGACCCGTACGGTTTCGCCGCTTTCCAGCGTGATGAATTCCCGCTTGTCGTCGCAGGCGAAGCGATGCCCCCCGTACTGGAATGCCGGCACGGCGTAGTCGAACTGGCGCCGGTCCCATTCGTCGCTGTAATCCCGGAAGCCGGCAAGACCGAATATCTTGGCGGTGCCGACTTGGAGGAGGGGAATGAAGGAACCCTCGATGACACGCAAGGTGTCGCCATGGCCGGTGGGGGAGGGTAGCCCAGGGGCGATTTCCGACAGGGTGGCCGCCACGACCTGGGCTTCGGAATGGGACAGGGAGGGCCCGGTGAGCAGTTGCCTTGCCAGAGCAGAGGGGATGGGCAGGTTCAACACGCCGGCTTCACCCCCGGCTGGATCGAGATACCAGGGCGGGTCCAGAGGGAGGGCACGGGCTGACTCGGGCTGACTGCTCAGTTTTGCGTGCATGCGGCCCAGCGCATCCTGGTGCCAGGCCAGCGTTGCGGGGCGATCCTTGCCCGGATGCCAGGGCAGGCGGGAGTCCCGGTCCATGAGCCAGCGGCCGGATGCCAACAGGCGGCGCAGGATTTCGTCGCCGTTGCGGGGCTCGAGGGGCAGCGTGTCGCTGTAAAGGTGGCGGGTTCGTGGCGTCCAGAGCAAGCGCAGGATGCCCAGATCGTCTTCGTCCACGAACTGGGGCGGGTTGGTCAGCGCCCGTTCGAATCCGGTCCAGACTTGCAGGGCGCCGGAAGGCCGGCCCAGGCTGTCCGTGCGAGCCTTGACGCATTTGATCCGGTATTCGCCGCGCCCGTCCGGCCCGCTCAGCAGGTAGAAAAGCCGGGTGGCAGGCGCTGGTTTGGAGCGTTTTCCGGCTTTGGGCGTATCCGCCAGGCGGCGCAACTCCTGGACCCAGTTCAAGACCTCGGGCCGAATCTGGTCTGGACGCTCCCGTTCTTCCAGCGTCTTGAGCAGGGCCGCCGCGGAATGCTTGCAGTACCCCCCCACGGGACATGTGCAATGGAAACTTGCGCGCCAGTCACCCGCCGAGTCGGGCCGGAAACGGATGTCTACCCGATAGGGCTTGGGGCGAGTGCCCTGCACCAGGGCGACGACGGCATTCTCCTGGACATCCAGTTCCAGAACCGCGTCGAGATAGTCGCGTCCCTTGGCCACTTCACCCTTGCCAAGCCAGCCTTCCACATCACGCAACTGGAACGTGGCGGTGAGCGCCTGGGTCGTGCTGGTCATGTCGTCGGAAGGCATTGCTTGGCGGGGCGGGTCCGGGGGGCGGAGGGATTCAGGCAATCGCGCATTATCCCCTGAAAACGGCACTATCCGCCAAGCTTGAAGGATCAGCTTCTTGTCTTGCGTTTCACCATGGCTTGGAGTCCAAGGCCTGGCAATGCCACAAGCCAGAACGCCAGCGCGCCCCACTTGAACAGGGCGAATCCACAGGCAAGTGCCGGCAGCAAGACCAATCCGTCGGGGGGGATGCCATCCAGCAGGCGGAAATGGAACAGGTTCTCCATCAGGTCCGCGGCCGCTGCGTAGAGAGGCAGCCAGACGAGGACGGGCAGCCAGCGTCTGTCATGCCGGGAGAGGCGGTAGGTCAGGCGTTCCGTCAGGGCGGTCAAGGAGATGCCATAGGCCGGCGCGAAGCCGCAATCCCATAAGAGGCTCAGTCTGGCGTGATTCAAGGCGGTGCCATCCCAGGTGGCGAGAATGCCTTGGGCGGTTTCTGCCGCGCAGGCGAATTGAAGGGAGAGAATTCCATGGGGTGCCGCCAGGGTGACGAGGGCGTCTGAATGGGCGCGCATGGGTTCTCCCAGTGCCAGGGCGAGCAGGCCCAGCCCAAGCAGCCCCAGATTGCCACGCAAGCGCCGGGCCAGGTCAGGAGGTAGGAATTCGGAGGGGAATCGCATCGTTCGATGTCTCGAAATCGAAGGCCGGGTTGATGGAAGTGTTCCTTTCCCGCACCTCCATGGCAAGGCGGATGGTTGACGGAAGCAGGCGCCGGCCGCAGTCTGTCGCCTCCCGCGTTGGCTTCCCGGTTCCGGATATGCGCCGTCCCATCCGTCTCAAGATCTTCGGTATCACCCTTGCCCTGCTGGCCCTGATGGTGGCCGTCACCTGGCTGTCGGTGCTCAATTCACGCCAGCTCAACAACCAGGTGCGGGCACTGTCCGACTACTACCTGCCCCTGCAACAGCAGGTGGCCAGCGTGGAAATCCTTATCCGCCAGCAGATGGTGCACATGGAACGGGTCCTGCTGGGCATGGAGGCGGCCAGGCCCGATGCAGCATTCCTGGCGAAGGAATCCCAAGGTTTCGACGACCGGGGCATCAACGCCGACCAGATCGTCGATTCCTCCCTGCGCATGCTGGGCGAGGCCGGGAAGGACGATGGCATCGAGCTGGACAGCGTGACCCTGGCGGTGCTGAAGCAGCAATTGCCCAACGTCCAGAGCGCGCGCCAGAACTTCCACCGGGCCTTCCGCCTGTTCCAGATCGAAGCCGAGGAAGGCAACCGGCGCTCGGAAAAGCGGGTGCGCGAAGCCCTGCTGCGGGAGAAGGACCGTCTGGACGGGGAGATCGGCAAGACCATCGACACCCTCAACAAGCTCACCGCCGACACGGCCGCCCGGGCCAAGGCCGAGGAGGCGGCGGCGATGAAACTGAACTGGATCATCACCGCCATCGCCACCACCCTCGGCCTGATCTTCGCCTGGCTGGTGACCCGTTCCCTGGTGGAGCCCATCCGCCGGCTGGTGGGCGGCACCCGGGCCGTGGAAGCGGGCGACCTGGGTGTGGAAATCCTGGTGCATACACGGGATGAGCTGGCCACCCTGGCGGATTCCTTCAACCACATGGTGCTGGGCCTGCGCGAGAAGGAAGTCATCAAGGCCACCTTCGGCCAGTACGTGGACCCGCGCATCGTGCGCGGCCTGCTGGACAAGCGCCTTCCCACCGAGGGCGGCGAACGCCACGTCATGAGCGTGTTCTTCTCCGATCTGGCCGGCTTCACCCGCATGTGCGAGGGCCTCACGCCGGACGCGGCAGTGCGTTTCCTGAACCGCTACTTCGCCCTCATGTCCGAGGTTATCCAGGCGCGCCAGGGCATCATCGACAAATACATCGGCGATTCGGTCATGGCTTTCTGGGGCCAGCCTTTCACCGATGAGACTTCCCACGCCGCCCTCTGCTGCGAGGCGGCTTTGGATCAACGTAACAAACTGGAAGAGTTTCGCGCCGACATGCCCAACCTGCTCGGCATCCGTTACGGCCTGCCCAGCGTGGATGCGCGCATGGGCATCGCCACCGGCGAGGTGCTGGTGGGCAACATCGGCTCGGCCACCGCCCGGGGCTACACCGTCATCGGCGACACGGTGAATCTGGCCTCCCGTCTGGAACAGGCCAACAAGTTCTACGGCAGCCATATCCTGGTGAGCGAACAAACCCGCAAGCTGGCTGGCGATGCCTTCGTGTTCCGGGAAATCGACAGCCTGCGCGTGATGGGACGGGTGGAGTCGGAACGGGTCCATGAACTCCTGGGCCGCCCGGGCGAGGGCATGGAAGCCCTGGCCAACGCCTTCGAGGCCGGACTGGCCGCTTACCGGAAACAGGATTGGGAGGAGGCCGAACGGACTTTCAACGCGTGTCTGAAGCTGATGCCGGAGGACGGTCCCAGCCTGGTGTTCCTGGATCGCATCCGGACGTTCCGCGCCGATTCGCCCACCCCGGGCTGGGATGGCGTCTGGGTGGCGAGGGAAAAGTAAGGCTCAGTTTTCCACGCCGGAGTCGGCGTGGCAGGCGCAGGTGGCGCTGGTGGTGTTGTCGCAGCAGACGATCTTCCCCGCCCGGCAGCCGCACACCCCCTTGTGGCCCTTGCAGCAGTCGCTCTGGCTGACCTGGGTGAGCAAGGCCTCGGCGGGACAAGAGGGCAGGGCGGCGCTGTTTTCTGCCTGAACCCGCACGTCCTTGGCGGATGTGGCGGTTTCGACGGCGCCCAGGGGGACGATCCAGGCGAATAGCAGGACGATGGCCAGAATGCGTTTCATGAGGATTCCTCCAGAGTAGTGCGGGCACTATAGCCCATGGAGAACCCAACGCGGGTAGAGGTTCCGGCGCTGACTGGCCGTCCGTCATTCCCCCGCGGAAGAGGAACGCTAGGTTCTGTTTGTCCGCCGGAGCCGCGCTAGCAGTCTACGCGCCAGATCCCCGAACATCTCCGTCTGGGTCGGGTGGGGGAAGATGGCCTCGGCCACCTGGGTGAGGGTCATGCGGCCGGCAACCATCATGACCGCCGCGCCGATGAGGGTGTCGGTGTGGTCGGCCAGGAAGTGGACGCCGATGATGCGGCCGTCGGCCTTGTCGGCCACCAGCTTGATGAGGCCGTGGGTTTCCATGGCGATCATGGCCTTGGCGTCGATGCTCATGGGCATCTTGGCTTCCACCGCGTCGATGCCCCGGGCCTTGGCCTGGGCCACGGAGAGGCCGACGAAGCCGGCCTGGGGACGGCTGAAGGTGACGCCGCAGTCCCGGTCCTGGTCGTATTCGGCGGGATGGCCCAGCAGGGTGTGGGCGGCGACCCGACCCTGGGCGGCGGCGGTGTGGGCCAGCATGTAGCCGCCGATGACGTCGCCCACGGCGAAGATGTGGGGGACGCTGGTGCGGCACTGGTGGTCGGTCTTGATGGCGGCGCCGGCTAGTTCCACGCCGGCGGCCTCCAGGTTGAGTTTGGCGGTGTTGGGCCGCTTGCCGGTGGCCATGAGCACGTAATCGCACAGGTACTCGCCGGGGTTGCCGTCGGCGTCCGTGTACTTGATGCGCATGCTGTCCGGCTGGCCGGTGATCTCGCCGATTTGGGCGCCCGGGATGATGGGGAATTCGCTTTTCAGCACCTCGGTGAGGTGTTTGGCGATCTCCTCTTCGATTTCGGCCAGGATGCGGTCCTTGGCTTCCAGCATGAGCACTTCGCCGCCGAAGTCGCGCACGATCTGGGCCATTTCCACGCCGATGACACCGCCGCCGACGATGCCCAGGCGCTTGGGCGGACTGGGCAGGTTCCAGATGGTGTCGGAGGTAAGCACGCCGCCGCTGGTAACGCCCTCCCAGGCGCCAGGAATCGGCGGCACGAAGGGCGGCGCGCCGGTGGCGATGATGGCGGCGCCGAAGCTGAGGCTGGATTCCGTCCCGTCCGGCGCGACGATCTTCAGGGTATGGGCATCGACGAAACTGGCGAAGCCGTGGCGCACGTCGATCTTGATGCCCTTGTCGGCCTTCATGGCCAGTTCGCCCCGTGTTTGCAGCACATTCTTGCGGTGAGCCTCCAGGGTGGCCCAGTCCAGTTGCGGCGCGTGGGTACCCACCACGCCCTTGTCCTGGTCCCGCGCCCGGTCGCGCATGATGTCGGCCGCGTGGCGCCAGGCCTTGGAGGGGATGCAGCCGCGCCAGAGGCATTCGCCCCCGGGCAGCGGCGCGTTGTTGATCATGGCCACCTTGATGCCGTGGTCGGCCAGATCGCGGGCGCAGTCCTCGCCGCCGGGGCCGCCGCCGATGATGGCGACCTGGACGTCCCAGTCGCCGGGGGAGATGGCGGGTTCAAAGGAAGTGGCGCCGGCGGGAGTGCTGGACACTAGATTCTCCAAATGAAGAGGAACTGATGGCGGGGATGATTTTGGTGCGCGCGAAGCTCAGCAGGGATAGTAGCCGGGGATTTTGCAGCACACGTAGGGCCCGGATGGCGGCGGGCAGCGCATGAAATAACATCCGGTGGGACAGGCGGCCTCGCTGGTGGTCGGAGAGTCGGCATCCTCATCGAGGTTGGGCAGATTTATCGGGCCATTCAACACGAATAGGTATGGAGATGCGCCTGGGTACTGAAAAAGGGTGAAGGTTTCCGAGATGGCGAAGGCATCCGAGCCTGAGGCAGGGTCTTCGGCAGCGAAGGCCATCGGGCCCATTAGAAATCCGATAATAACTAGAGATATCGCCTTACCCAGCAGGTTTTTCATGTCGATCTCCACATGTGATTAATCGAATTGCCATTGTAGTCTGCTGTAGAAATAGCGGCTGGGAGCGAAACGGGGCAGAAGGGGGTCCGCTTCCTGATAACGGCCCATATCCCGGTCGGTGGCGTTGCGCACCCCCAGGCTCAACTGGCCCTTGCCGCGGTTGAAGGTCCGGGTCAGGGCCAGGTCAGCCATCCAGAAATTCTCCTGGTCCTCGAATGGCGCCACGGTGATAGGTTCGATGCGCTGCCTGGCATCCACCCGGGTCAGGGAAACCTGCAATCCCAAGCCATGTGGGCCGGCCAGTCGGGCGCCCAGGTTCCAGTGGCGGGCCAGTTGGCGGCGAATATTGTTGTTGTCGGTGATCAGATTGGGGCGATCCTGCTCCAAACGGTCATAGGTCAGGCGTAGGCCGCCTTCCCAGGCTGTCAGCATATCCGGGGGCAGCCGCCAATATAGGCCAGCCCGGTTCCAGCGCTCATATTGG
>CAZEOR010000095.1:0-8696 GCA_964513695.1 uncultured Thiobacillus sp. | reverse complement strand
GCCGGCTTGCGCGTCCCAGTTGCCACCAAGACAAACTGGCCCCGTTCACCGGCCTGGCGCATGGCCCACAAGTCACGCAAGGCTTCCGAAGGCATGTCCGGGTGGCGCACAATGCTATGGGGCTGGCCGATCGACTCCGCACGGGGGAAACCGACGAGTGGTAGTGAATCGTCCTTGACGAAGGTGATCGTGCCTTTGACATCGGCTCGGCTGATGATGGCGGCCTCCGATGGATTGAAGAGGGCATTCCATCGACGCGAAGAGTGGGTTATCGCGCATCGCGGTCCCCTTGCAGTTCGGCTGGTTTGTTGGTTTTGACTGGTAGGTGTATCGGTATTGTTTTCATTTCCTGATTAGTAAAAAAGCTTTAGGGACTCACCTTCATGAAGATTCTGTTCGTCACTTCCGAGGCCGCACCGCTGATCAAGACTGGCGGTCTGGCCGATGTATCCGGCGCCCTGCCGCCAGCCTTGCGGGAAATCGGCCTGGATTGCCGTCTGCTGATGCCGGGCTACCCGGCCGTGCTGGAAAAACTGGGCACGGCCGTAGTCGTGGCTCATTTTGCCGGCATGCCTGGCGGCATTGAGGCCCGCCTTCTCCTCAGCACGCTGCCAAAATCCGATACTCCACTCTATGTCCTGGACGCACCCCAGGCTTATGTCCGCCAGGGCGGGCCTTACCAGGATGCGGCTGGACAGGATTACGTTGACAACGCCTTGCGCTTTGCCCTGTTGAGCCATGCCGCAGCCCTCCTGGCCTCGCCGGGTTCACCCTTGGAATGGCGCCCTGACCTCCTGCACTGCAACGACTGGCAAACTGGCCTGGCCCCGGCCTATCTGAATTTCCTGGGCCGCCCCATACCCAGTGTGACAACCGTGCATAACCTGGCTTACCAGGGCATTTTTCCGCCCATGGCCATGTTGCAGTTGGGACTCCCGGCTGAGAGTTTTTCCATTGAGGGGCTGGAGTACTACGGCAATGTTTCTTACCTGAAAGCGGGTCTGTATTACTCCGACCGAATCACCACCGTCTCTCCCAGCTATGCGGGAGAAATCCAGCTCGAACCTCTGGGCATGGGCATGCAGGGCCTGCTGAGCACTCGCCGGGCGGATCTGCGCGGCATACTCAATGGCATCGACACCGGGGACTGGAACCCCTCCTCCGACCTTCATCTTCCCGGCGAATATTCCATGCGCGCCCCTTCCGGGAAAAAACGCTGCAAGCAGAAATTGCAGGAAGAGATGGGACTCGGCCAGGAAGCCGATGCTCCCCTGTTCGGCGTGATCGCCCGCATGACCCACCAAAAGGGACTGGACCTCGTGCTGGCGGTGGCAGACGGCATCGTCCATCGGGGCGGTCAACTGGTCATGCTGGGCACCGGCGACAAACTCATCGAACAGGCGGTGCGTGACACCGCCGCCCGCCACCCCGGCCGGGTAGCCTGCATGATCGGCTACGACGAGGGGCTATCCCATCGCATCGAAGCCGGCGCGGATAGTTTCCTCATGCCATCCCGTTTCGAACCCTGCGGCCTCAACCAGATGTACAGCCTGCGCTATGGCACCCCGCCCATCGTCCACGCCACCGGCGGCCTGCGCGACACCGTCGAGGATGGTGTCACCGGCTTCGTATTCCAGGAGCCGACACCCCATGCCCTTTGGCTGGCGGTGGAACGCGCCATGGATTTGTTCGCGCAGAAACCGGCCTGGAAAAAGATGATGCTCGCTGGCATGCACCGGGATTTCAGTTGGGAAAACAGCGCCAAGGCTTATCAGGCCTTGTACGAAGAAATCATCGGACGGCAATAACCGCCTCTCGATGATTGCTTCCGGGAGAGCGGCCTGCGCACGAGCCGCCCGCCCTCCCACATCCCGCCCACTCCCTATCCGAGCGGACTGCCACGGGATCCCGCGTCTCAGCCAGTACGCGTAAAACGGAACACGCTGCCTATTCGGACTCACTGGTCTGGCAGGGAATATTCAATCCATCTAATATTCCACGAAATACTCCTCGCGGAACCAAGACATCCCGAGGAGAACACGAACAAGGCACGGAATGGCCATACGCGTGAACGGGAGGGCGCCTTCGGGCTCGATGAACATGAACGTGGAAAACATCGGTATGCGCGACGGCATCAAAGAAAGCCTGTTCCAATCGCACAAAAAGCTGGCTTGGTTGACCGCTCTCGCCTGGACCTTGGCCATGGGCGCTTCCCTGTCTTGGAACATCCACCAGGAGAATCGCCAGATCGTCGACCAGGCCTATGCGGAGGCACGGGCCAACTACAACAAGGACATCACTTTCCGGCGCTGGGGAAATAGCCACGGCGGCGTCTACGTTCCCATCACCGACACCCAGAAATCCGTACCCTGGCTCGCCCATGTTCCCGGGCGGGATGTGACCACCACGGATGGAAAGGCACTTACGCTGCTCAATCCGGCTTCGATGCTGCGCCAGATGATGGACCGTTATACCGTGGAATACGGCATACGCGGCCGCATCACCGGCCTCAGGCAGTTGAATCCTGATAACGCACCTGATGCCTGGGAAAGGGCTCAACTGCTGGCCTTCACACGCGGAGAAAAACACGAGGTCTGGGCTATGGCTGACATGGATGGCAAGCCATATTTACGTTATCTGCGTGCCATGTACATGGAACCAGGCTGCGAAAAATGCCATGCCATTCTGGGTTACAAACTCGGTGATATGCGTGGCGCCACCGGCGTCAATCTGCCCATGGCGCCCTATCTGGAAACGCTCGCTCAGGCCAAGCGGAACATGGGCTTGAGTCACTTCGTCATCTGGCTTCTGGGACTGAGCGGCATCGGCTGGGCCGCCTGGCAACAGGGTCGTCGCGCACGGGAGCGCGATCTGTTGGTCGGTGCGCTGCACGACAGCGAGGAACGCTTCGATCTGGCTGTCGAGGGCGCCAACGACGGAATCTGGGACATGGACCTGATTTCTGGCCGAACCTACCACTCCCCCCGGATGGCGGAAATGCTGGGGTATCAGCCCAAGGAACTCCCGGCCGCCTTGACTGCTTGGCGTGGCATCGTCCATCCCGATGACTTCACTTCCGTCCTCGATGCTTTCCAGGAACATCTGGACGGCATCACTCCCCGTTTTGAGGTTGCCTTCCGTGTGATGCACAAACGGGGGAGCTGGCACTGGATAATGAGCCGTGGAAAAGCCGTTCGCGACGCGGCAGGCAATGCCGTCCGATTCGTCGGCGTGCATACCGACATCAGCGAACAGAAATTCATGGAGGCGCAGCTATTTGAGGAGAAAGAGCGCGCCCAGGTCACACTCTCCTCCATCGGTGACGCCGTGCTGACCACCGATGCGGAGGGCAACATCACCTTCATGAACAGCGTGGCCGAAAAACTGAGCGGCTGGACCCGGGAAGATTCCCTCGGCCTGCCCGTGGAAAGCGTGATCGTGCTGATCAACGAGGACACCCTTGAACCCGCGCCCAACCCGGTATCGCGTTGCCGCGCAGAGGGCCAGGTGGTGGGATTGGCCAACCACACCATCCTGATCAGCCGGGACGGCCATGAATTGGCCATCGACGACTCCGCCGCCCCCATCCATGATCGCGAGGGCCGGATCGTTGGTGTGGTCATGGTTTTTCACGACGTCACGGCAAACCGGGAGCTCACCCGGCAGATGAGCTGGCAGGTGGCCCACGACAAACTGACCGGCCTGGCTTCCCGCCAGGAATTCGAACGGCGCCTGGACCACCTGGTAGCGGAAGCGCATGGATCGGGCAGCCAGCACGCTCTGCTCTATTTGGATCTGGACAACTTCAAGATCGTCAACGACACCAGCGGACATCTGGCCGGCGACGAACTCCTCAAGCAGCTTGCCTTCCTGCTTACCGAGCACATGCGGCGCAACGACATTCTGGGCCGCCTGGGCGGAGACGAATTCGGCGCCCTGCTTGAAAACTGCCCATTGGACAAGGCCATTGCCATCGCCGAGAAACTACGCGAAACGGCAAGTGAATTCCGCTTCGCCTGGGGTGGCAAGACTTTCGAGGTGGGGGTTTCCATCGGCCTGGTCATGGTTGGCCAGGAAACCGTCTCCCTGGCGGAAGCCATGTCGGCAGCCGACGTGGCCTGCTATGCCGCAAAGGAGAGCGGCCGCAATCAGGTCCATGTCTATTCACCCGGCAATAAGGAGAGCGCTTCGCGCCATCGGGAAATGCACCTTGCGGCGGATATCCGCGCCGCTCTGGAGAGCGATCGCTTCGTGCTGTATGCACAGGAAATCCATCCCCTTTCCAAAGGCGCGCCAACCAGCCGCCACTATGAAGTCCTGGTCCGCATGCTGGATATCCTCGGCGAACTGATCCAGCCCGGTGTATTCATCCCCGCTGCGGAGCGCTATGGGCTCATGCCGGCGGTGGATCGCTGGGTGGTGGAGCATGCCCTGGACATGCTGGCCCGGAGCACCGCCGCCCGCGACGTGCGTTTGTCCATCAACCTGTCGGGGCTGTGCTTCCGGGATGAGCACACCGCCGAATGCTTGCGGACCATCATGATGCAAACCGGAGTGGACCCCGCCCGCCTGACTTTCGAGATCACGGAGACCGCGGCCGTCTCCCAGCTGTCCAAAGCCGTGGCCTTCATGCGCGAGATGAAAACCCTGGGTTGCCGTTTCGCCCTGGATGATTTCGGCAGCGGCATGTCTTCCTTCGCTTATCTCAAGGCACTGCCCGTCGACACGCTCAAAATTGACGGCGCTTTTGTGCGTGACATGCTGGAGGATCCAGCCGACCAAGCCTTCGTCGAGGCCATCCACCGGGTCGCCCACACCCTGGGCAAGGAAACCGTGGCCGAATTTGCAGAGACCCCGGAAATTGTCGAGGCCTTGCAGGGCATCGGCGTGGATTACGCCCAAGGCTATGCCATCGCCAAGCCCAGGCCACTGGATGCGCTCTTGCGGGGCGATTAAGCTGCAAATCAGCTTCGACCAGACGCCAATCCGCGCCCATGCAAATTGGCGCCTCTTTGAGAGCTGGCAGGCTCAGACCTTGAAATAGGCAACAGCTGCCTGCAATTTTGCCGCCAGGCCTTTTAGCTGTTCGGCGGCCTCGGCATTACTCTGGGTTGCTGCATTGGTTTCCTCGGTCATCGAGGCGATGTTCTCCACATGCCCGGCAATCCCATTGGCGGTCACCGCCTGTTCCTTCGTGGCATTAGCCACATCCCGAGCCTTCGCCAGAGAGTCCTCGGCCTGATGTTGGATCTCGTCCAGGACATCGGTGGCCTGCAAGGCAAGCGTCTGCCCCTGCTGAACCTGGGGCGCGGCATTTTCCATCGCCTGCACCGCTTCACGGGTATCGCCCTGGATCGCATTGACCATCTGGGAAATCTCGGCGGTGGCCTGGGTGGTGCGCTCAGCCAGCTTGCGCACTTCGTCCGCCACCACGGCGAAGCCGCGTCCCTGCTCGCCGGCCCGCGCGGCTTCGATGGCGGCATTTAGCGCCAGCAGATTGGTTTGGTCGGCGATGTCCTTGATTACATTGGTGATGGCACCGATTTCCTGGGAACGTCCCACCAGCGTATGGATCCGCTCGGCGGAATCCTTCACCGAAACGGCGATGTTCTCGATTTCCCGCGCCGCCTGGCGCACCACGTCAGCGCCCCTACCGGCCAAGTCGGCAGTCTTGCGGGAATTGTCCTCGGTCATGCGTGCGATCTCGGAGACCTCATTGATACTGACCGTCAGTTCCTCGATGGAGGCGGCGGTCGCAGCGCTGGATTCCGCCTGATTGCGGGCGGCCAGGCTGATCTCATTGGCGGCCACTGATAATTCGCCGGATTCCTTGGACAGCAATTCGGTGCCGTTATTGATATCGCTCACGATACTGTGCAGCTTGGCCTGCATGGTGGACAGAGCGCCCAACAGGTTGCCTGTCAGGCTGCTTGTACTGCTGATGGTCTGGGTCAGGTCGCCCTGCGCGAAGTGTTCCACCTGAGCAGCCGCCACGGCCGGCTCACCCCCGATCTGCTGTTGCACGCTGTGATTGATGGCAAGACCCAGAGCACCCAGCAACACGCCCGCCACCACCACGAACACGATGCTCTTGGTGGCGTTATCCCAGAAGGCGGCGTCCACATCCTCGATGTAGATACCGCTCCCAATCATCCAGCCCCAGGGTTTGAACTCCTTGACGAAGGAGATCTTCGGCACCGGCGCGTCCCGGCCCGGTTTCGGCCACATGTAGTCCACGTCACCCTCACCCTGGCGCTTTACCACCTCCGCCATGGCCACGAACAGAGCTTTCCCGGACGGATCCTTGATTCCCGTCAGATCCTTGCCGTCCATTTCGGGCTTGATCGGATGCATGACCATGCGTGGAGACATGTCGTTGATCCAGAAATACTCACTACCGGAGTAGCGCAGACCGCGAATGGCTTCCATGGCCTGACGCTGGGCCACATCCTGGGTCAGCTTTCCCGCCGCCTGCAGTTCGTGCTGATGTGTCAGCACCCCCATGGCGGTATCGACCACGGCACGGAGCGCCAGGCGTTTTTCTTCCAGCAGATGTTGACGTAGTTCGAAGACGGAATAGGCACCCAAAGCGATCAAGCCCAGCAACATGCTGGCCAGCATGATGTAGAGGCGCGTCCTGAGCTGAAAATTTCTTATCAATGCGATCATGGAGCGTCCCTGGGAATAGGCTGTCGATATGACAGTAACGGCCTATCACCAGATAACATGAGGGAAATGGCTAATCGAATCCCTGATCAATTTGTACTATTCAAAAGTGCTGGAGATTGGCCATAGCACTCTGGCCACGTCTCAAATCACCCTACGATCAGGGCCACACCCGCCACCATCAAGCCTGCCGCCACCATATGCTGGCGAAATCGGAGTTCGCGGAATACCCAGGCACCCAGGACGATTCCGAACAGAATGGACAGGCGTTTCACCGCGATCATGTATGCGGTTTCGGCCTGGGCCAGTGCCAGGAAGTGCGTGATGACCATGATCGCCATCAGCACCGCCACCAACCAGGCGAAGGGGCCGCTCCGAAATGCACGGGAAACTGCGGTGGGCTCGAGAAAGCTGAAAAACAGCAGTGTCAGGCCACCCAGCAGTACGAAATACAGGGCGCCGAAACCCAATGCCAGCCCGGGCATCAGGCTGAGCGCCCCCTTTCCCAGCACCGCTGTCACACTGTATATGGCCGCCACCGTGAGCATGAGGCGAGAACCCCGATCCCGGACGATCGCGCTGAACGGCGCAAGCCATGTGCTCGGGTGCCGCCTCGCCCTGTCCAGGTTCAGCCCCCAGGCACCCAGCACCACCAGAACAATGCCAAACAGGCCCCGTCCAGACACGGTCTCTCCCAGCAAAAATTGGCCCGTCACTACCGTGAACACCGGCGTGAAAGCCATATACGGCAGTGTCGCCGACAAGGGGCTGTCGCGGATGGCGCGTACATAAAGCAGCATGGCGACGATTTCCAGGGGCATTGCCGCCGCCAGCCATGCCCAAAAAACAGGCGGCGGCGTGGGGACACCCTTGATCAACAATATCGGCACCAGCAACAGTCCGGGCAGGCCGAAGCGGATCAGGGTGAGTTCGGCGGCGGAACGGTCTGCCAGCCACTTCTTGCTGACCGTATCGGCCAGGGCCAGACTGAGGGCGCAGATCAGGGCGAGGGGGAACCAGTGCATGGCGCCCCGCCCCGATTCAGGTTTCGTCCGGCAGCTTCTTGCCGGGATTGAGGATACCGTTCGGATCGAACAGGCGCTTCACGTCCCGCATCATGGCCAGACTGTCGGCGTCCAGCTCCCGGTCCACGAAATGCCGCTTCTCGGAACCGATGCCGTGTTCGCCGGAGAGGCTGCCGCCCAGGCCCAGCACGGCTTCGATGAGGGCATCCCGACAGGCCCGGGCGCGGGCCATCTCGTCGGCGTCGTCCGGATGCACCATGAGGTTCACGTGCAGGTTGCCATTGCCGGCATGGCCGAAGCTGACGATGGGCACCCGGTGATGGTGGCCCAGGGCGTCGATGGCGTTGACCAGGTTGGCCAGGCGCGCCACGGGCACCACCACGTCCTCGTTGATCTTGAGGGGGGCGATGTTCTTGACGGCCAGGGACAGGGACTTGCGCGCGGTCCACAGGCGCTTGATGTCGGCGGCGTCGAACCCGCTCTGGATTTCCAGCAGGCCTTCGCCTTCCAGGGCCTTCTCCAGGGCGGTTATCTGGCGCGGCACATCGTCGTGGTCGCCGTCAGCCTCCACCATCAGCACGGCGCGGGTGCCTTCGGGCAGGCCCTCGGCGCCACCATACTCGCGGATCGCCGAGAGGGAGCGGCTGTCCATGAACTCCAGGGCGCAGGGCACCACCGGCTGAGCCATGACCCGCATCACGGCGGCGCAGGCGGCGGCGTTGTCGGCGTAGCAGACGCGCAGGGTCGCCACGGTTTCCGGCGCCGGCACCAGTTTCAGGATGGCTTCGGTGATGAGCGCCAGGGTACCTTCCGAACCCACCAGCAGGCGCGACAGATCGTAGGCGGTGGCGTACTTGCTGGTGCGGCTGCCGACGCTGAGTTCCCGGCCGTCACCGGCCACGGCGCGTAAACCGAGGACATGGTCACGGGTGGCGCCATACTTCACGCAACGGGGGCCGGCGGCGTTGGTGGCCAGGTTGCCGCCGATGCGGCTGTAGGCGCCGG
>CAZEOR010000094.1:0-8723 GCA_964513695.1 uncultured Thiobacillus sp. | reverse complement strand
CACCAACAAGTACGCCGAAGGCTACCCCGGCAAGCGCTACTACGGCGGCTGCGAGCATGTGGACGTCGCCGAACAACTGGCCATCGATCGCCTCAAGAAACTCTTCGGTGCCGAGGCGGCCAACGTCCAGCCCAACTCGGGTTCCCAGGCCAATCAGGCCGTGCTGATGGCCTTCTGCAAGCCCGGCGACACCATCATGGGCATGAGTCTGGCCGAAGGCGGCCACCTCACCCACGGTATGGCGCTGAACATGTCCGGGAAATGGTTCAACGTGGTGGCCTACGGCCTCAACGAGAAGGAAGAAATCGACTACGAGGCCATGGAAGCCAAGGCACGGGAGCACAAGCCGCGCCTGATCATCGCCGGCGCTTCCGCCTACGCCCTGCGCATCGACTTCGCCCGCTTCGCCAAGATCGCCAAGGAAATCGGCGCCATCTTCATGGTGGACATGGCCCACTACGCCGGCTTGATTGCCGCCGGGGTGTACCCGAACCCGGTGCCCCACGCCGACGTGGTCACCTCCACCACCCACAAGACCCTGCGCGGCCCGCGCGGCGGCATCATCCTGATGAAGGCGGAGCACGAGAAGGCCATCAACAGCGCCATCTTCCCCGGCCTGCAGGGCGGTCCGCTGATGCACGTCATCGCCGCCAAGGCGGTGGCCTTCAAGGAAGCCTCCACCAAAGAGTTCAAGCATTACCAGGAACAGGTGACCGACAACGCCCTGGTGATGTGCAAGGTGCTGGCCGAGCGGGGCCTGCGCATCGTCTCCGGGCGCACCGAGAGCCATGTGTTCCTGGTGGACCTGCGCGCCAAGAACCTGACCGGCAAGGAAGCCGAAGCTGCCCTGGGCCGCGCCCACATCACGGTGAACAAGAACGCCATCCCCAACGACCCGCAGAAGCCCATGGTCACCTCCGGCATCCGCATCGGCACGCCGGCCATGACCACTCGTGGCTTCAAGGAACTGGAAGCGGAAAAGCTGGCCCATCTGGTGGCCGATGTGCTGGACGCCCCCAACGACGAGGCCGTCATGGCCCGCGTCCAGGCCGAGGTGAAGAAGCTCACCACGGCGTTCCCGGTCTATGGGAAATAACATCGGGAAACGGGAAGTGGGAAACGGGAAACGCAACAGCGCGTCCCACGTTTCCCGTCTTATCCCATGAAATGTCCCTTCTGCGGCGATACCGACACCCAGGTGGTGGAGACGCGCCTGTCCGAAGACGGCGCCAGCATTCGCCGCCGGCGCAAGTGCAACGCCTGCGATAAGCGCTTCACCACCTTTGAAACGGCTGAGGTCCGCTCCCCGGCGGTGGTGAAGCAGTCCGGCGAGCGCCAGGAATTCAGTCGCGACAAGCTGCGCGAGGGTTTTCGCCGGGCTCTGCACAAGCGCCCCGTACCCACCGAACTGGTGGACGAGTCCATCGACCGCATCGTCCATAAGGTGCTGGCCCTGGGCGAGCGGGAAATCACCTCGCGCCTGATCGGCGAACTGGTGATGAACGAACTCAAGCGCCTCGACAAGGTGGCCTACATCCGCTTCGCCTCGGTGTACCGCGCCTTCCAGGATGTGGACGATTTCCGCGACGCGATCCGCGAAGTGGATAAATGAAGGGCGATGGCTTGAGTGTCGTGATGCCCCAAAACACCCTGTGCTTTTCCCCCTCCCTCCTCGGGGGAGGGCCGGGGAGAGGGAGCAAGGTTTGTGATTACGCCACCCGTGTTCCCTCTCCCCCAGCCCCTCCCCCGGCGGGGGAGGGGAGTGCGGCGCGCCATCCAGCCTGATTTCCGATGTTCACCGCCGAAGACCACTTCCACATGGCCCGGGCACTGCGCCTAGCCGAGCGCGGGCTTTACACCACCACGCCCAATCCCCGTGTCGGTTGCGTCATCGTCAAGGATGGCGAAGTGGTGGGCGAGGGTTGGCACGAGAAGGCCGGCGAACCCCACGCCGAGGTCCACGCCCTGCGCGCCGCCGGCGCGCGCGCGGGGGGGGGCACGGCTTACGTGAGTCTGGAGCCATGCAGCCATCATGGCCGCACGCCCCCCTGCGCCAACGCCCTCATCGACGCCGGCATCCAGCGCGTGGTGGCGGCCATGCGCGACCCCAATCCCCGGGTGTCAGGGAATGGCCTGGAACTGTTGACCCTGGCCGGCGTGACAGTCCAGGTGGGGCTGCTGGAACAGGAAGCGCGGGAACTCAACATTGGCTTCATCGCCCGCATGACCCGGGGCCGCCCCTGGTTGCGCCTGAAGACGGCGTCTTCCCTGGACGGCAAGACCGCGCTGCTCGACGGTGCATCCAAATGGATCACCGGCGAGGCCGCACGGGCCGACGTGCAGCGCTGGCGCGCCCGTTCCTGCGCCATCCTGACCGGGGTGGGCACGGTGCTGGCAGACGATCCGCAAATGAACGTGCGCGGCCTGGGTACACCGCGCCAACCCCTCAAGGTCATCGTCGACAGCAGCCTGGCGACGCCGCCTAAAGCGAGGATTCTTGCCGGCGGCGCCCTGATCGCTTGCGCGCAAGCCGATCCCGAGCGCCGCACCACCCTGGAGGCGGCTGGCGCCGAGATTCTTGAACTGCCCAATGCCGCCGGGCGTGTCGGCTTGTCCGCCTTGATGCTGGAACTGGCGCGGCGCGGCGTCAATGAAGTGCACGCGGAAGCCGGCGCCACCCTCAACGGCGCCTTGCTGGAAGCCGGCCTGGTGGACGAATGGCTGGCTTACTTCGCGCCCCTGGTGCTGGGCCACGAGGCGCGCGGCCTGTTCAACCTGCCGGCCCTGGCCGACATGGCCGGCCGGCGCGGCTTCGATCTTCTCGACGCGACGAAGGTGGGCCCCGATCTGCGCCTGCGTCTTCGGCCGGCCTGACCTTACTTTTTTCGATGGAATTATGGGAATTGCCATGCAAATCAGCCGAAATCATGTCGTGACCCTGCGCTACCAGGTTACCGATCGGGATGGCCAGGTGGTGGACGCCGGCCAGGAGCCCCTGGTCTATCTGCACGGCGGCTACGGCGGCTTGTTCGACGCCCTGGAGGTGGCCTTGCAGGGCAAGTCTGAGGGCGAGGCGTTCCGCGTCGAACTGACCGCCGACGAAGCCTTCGGCGAATACGACGATGATCTGGTGAGCGTGGAACCGCGCGATGCCTTCCCCGCCGATATCCAGATCGGCACCCACGTCGAGACTGACGACGAGGAGGGCGACGGCCCCCTCTATACCGTCACCGCCATCGAGGACGACAAGGTGGTGATCGACGGCAATCATCCCCTGGCCGGCCTGGACCTGGTGTTTTCCGGCACGATCGTCGCCGTGCGCGCGGCCACCGCCAAGGAACTCGCCCGGGGCGAGGCCAACTAGGTTCCGCGTCGGGACTGGGCAGTGTCAGCTTTCAAGGACCATTTTTCGACCCGATCCACGGACTATGCCGCCCATCGGCCGGGCTATCCGGCGGCGCTGTTCGATACTCTCGCCGCGCTGACGCGGGGCCATGAGTTGGCCTGGGATTGCGCCACCGGCAACGGCCAGGCGGCGCGGGGGCTGGCGGCGCATTACGCCCAGGTGCTTGCCACCGATGCGAGCGAAGTCCAAATCGCCGCCGCGCCGGCCCATCCGGGTATCGAATTCCGCGTCGCGCTAGCCGAGGCCAGCGGCCTGCCCGACCATTGCGCGGATCTGGTCACCGTGGCCCAGGCCGCCCACTGGTTCGATCTGCCGGCGTTCTACACGGAAGCGCGCCGGGTGCTGAAACCCGGCGGCGTGCTGGCGATCTGGTGCTACGAGCGCCTGAGCATCGAACCGACCCTGGACGGGATCGTCGAGGCGTTCTATGGCGATCTCCTGGACCCCTACTGGCCGCCGGAACGGCGCCATGTGGAAGCCGGCTACCGGGATCTGCCGTTCCCCTTCGTCGAACTGCCGGCGCCGGAACTTGGCATGGAGGCAAGTTGGACCCTGGATCAGCTGATCGGCTATTTCTCCACCTGGTCGGCGCTCAAGGCCTATCGCCGGGAGACCGGCGAAGATCCCCTGCCGGCCCTGCGGGAAAGCCTCGCGGCGGCCTGGATTTCCCTTGCTTCCTCCAAAACAATAAAATGGCCGCTTTCCGTGCGGCTCGGCCGTGTCTAGCCGATCCTTCCAGACGTAACCTTTTCCAGGCGTTTCCCCCATGTTTACCGGCATCATCCAGGCCGTCGGCCATATTTCCCATCTCTCCGAATCCGGTGGCGCATCGGGCAAAACCGATGCCCGCGTCACCGTCGCGGCGGGCGGGCTCGATCTCTCCGATGCCCGGCTCGGCGATTCCATCGCCTGCAACGGCGTCTGCCTGACCGTGGTGGACAAGACGTCCGAGAGCTTCAGCGTGGACGTGTCCGGCGAAACCTTCTCCTGCACCATCGGCTTTGCCCCCGGCGACCGCGTCAACCTGGAAAAGGCCATGCGCCTGTCGGACCGGCTCGGCGGCCATCTGGTGTCCGGCCACGTGGACGGCGTGGGGGAGGTCATCCACTTCGAGCCCGTGGCGGGCGGCGACGGCAGCTGGCGCTTGGACATCCGTGCCCCGGGCACCCTGGGCCGCTACCTGGTGCCCAAGGGCTCCATCGCCGTGAACGGCGTTTCCCTGACGGTGAACCGGGTCCAGGGCAACGAGTTTTCCATCAACCTGATTCCCCACACCCTGGAGCAGACCATGCTCAAGGACCTGAAGCCGGGCGCCAAGGTGAATCTGGAAGCCGACATGCTGGCCCGTTACGCGGACCGGTTGCTGAACTACGTAAACGAACAGGATAAAGACTGATGAGCCTCGCCCCTATTGAAGAAATCATCGCGGAGCTCAAGGCCGGCCGCATGGTCATCCTGGTCGACGAGGAAGACCGGGAAAATGAAGGCGACCTGGTCATGGCCGCCGAGCATGTGACGCCGGAAGCCATCAATTTCATGGTCAGGCACGCGCGCGGACTGGTCTGCCTGACGCTCACGGATGCCCGCTGCCGCCAGCTCGGCCTGAAGCAGATGGTGAGCGACAACCAGACCCCCCACGGCACCGCCTTCACGGTATCCATCGAGGCAGCGGAAGGCGTGACCACGGGTATTTCCGCGGCAGACCGCGCCGTCACCATCCAGGCGGCGGTGGCGAAGCACGCCCAGCCCACGGACATCATCCAGCCCGGCCACATCTTCCCCCTGCGCGCCCAGCCCGGTGGCGTCCTGGTGCGGGCCGGGCACACGGAAGCCGGTTGCGACCTGTGCGGCATGGCCGGCCTGGAGCCCGCCTCGGTGATCTGCGAGATCCTCAAGGAAGACGGCACCATGGCGCGCCTGCCGGATCTGCTGGAGTTCAGCCAGGAACACGGCCTGAAGATCGGCGCCATCGCCGACCTGATCCACTACCGCGCCTCCAACGAGCGTCTGGTGGAACGGGAAGGGGAGCGGGAGATCGCCACGCCCTTCGGCCCCTTCCGCCTTGTGGTGTATCGCGACAAAATCAGCCGTGCCACCCACCTGGCCCTGACCCGGGGCGATATCCGCGCCGACGCGGAAACCCTGGTGCGGGTGCACGAGCCGGTGTCCCTCATCGACGTGCTGGACATGGGCGGCTCGGGCCACGCCTATTCCGTCCATGCGGCCCTCAAGATTCTTGCCGAATCGAAAACGGCTGGCGCCATCGTGCTGCTGCACCGCCCCGAATCCGCCGACGATCTGGCGGCCCGCGCCTTGCCTGCGGATGTGGCTCCGGCCGCGCGCAAGTTCGACCTGCGCAATTACGGTACCGGCGCCCAGATCCTGCGCGATCTGGGCGTCGGCAAGATGAAACTCCTCGCCACTCCCCGCAAGATGCCCGCCATGGATGGCTTCGGACTGGAAGTGACCGGCTACTACGAAGGAAACTGACATGGCCCGCTACGACAAGATCTTCGAATTCGAATCCAACCTGAACGGCAAGGGCCTGCGTGTCGGCATTGTCATGAGCCGCTTCAATCTCGACGTTTGCGAGGGCCTGCTTTCCGCTTGTACCGCCGGACTGCTCAAACATGGCGTGGCGGCGGAAGACATCAAAATTGCCACCGTGGCCGGCGCCCTTGAAATCGCCCTGGTGCTGAAGAAGATGGCCGAATCCGGCAAGTACGACGCCCTCGTCGCCCTGGGCGCGGTGATCCGCGGCGAGACCTATCACTTCGAGATCGTCTCCAACGAGATGGCCAGCGCCATCACCCGGGTGAACCTGGATACCGGCGTGCCCATCGCCAACGGCGTGCTTACCACCAACACCGACCATCAGGCCACCGAGCGCATGTCCGAGAAGGGCCGGGAAGCCGCCATCACGGCCATCGAGATGGCCAACCTGCTGAAGGCGATATGAGCGCCCCCGCCCGGCCGTCCGAAGGGGGCGCGTTCCCTTCCCCGGGGAGGTGGTCGCGCAGCGACCGGAGGGTAGTCTGGTGAACGCGGAAGTATCCGGCAAACGCCCCTCCGGCGACGCGAAGCGCGGCCCCAGTCCGCGCCGGGTGTCCCGGGAACGGGTGTTGCGCGCCCTCTACCAATGGCTGGTCGCCGGCGGCGATTACGCCGGCCTGCTGGTCCAGGCCGAGGTGCACGATCCCGAGGAAACCGGCGATACCACCCGGCCTCATGAAGGCTTCCTGCGCGAACTGCTGGAAGGCGTGATGAAGGAAACCGGGCAACTCGATATCGCACTGGAGCCCCATCTGGACCGGCCCGTGGCGGAACTCTCCCCCGTCGAGCACGCCATCCTCCTCATCGGCGCCTACGAGCTGTCCCACAGCCTCAACGTGCCCTACAAGGTCTGCATCAACGAGGCGGTGGAACTCGCCAAGCTGTATGGCGGCACCGACGGCCACAAGTTCGTCAACGGCGTCCTGGACAAGCTGGCCCGCGTAACCCGGACCGTCGAACTGGAAGCCGAGGGCCGCTGAGCCGGCAGGAATGGGGTTCCCCTCACTCCTCACTCCTCGCCCTTCACTCAGCATGTCCTCCGAATTTGACCTCATCGCCCGTTTCTTTACCCGGCCCGCGCCCAACGCCGTGCTCGGGGTGGGCGACGACGCGGCTTTGCTCGCGCCGACTCCGGGCACGGAACTGGTGGTCTCCAGCGACATGCTGGTGGCCGGCCGGCACTTCTTTCCCGACGCCGATCCCTACCTGCTGGGCCACAAGGCCCTGGCGGTGAACCTCTCCGATCTGGCGGCCATGGGCGCCATACCGCGCTGGGCCATGCTTTCCCTGGCCCTGCCCGAAGCCGACGAGATCTGGCTGGCCGAATTCAGCCGGGGATTTTTCGAACTGGCGGACCGCTACAACGTCACCCTGGTCGGCGGCGACACCACCCGGGGCCCCCTCAACCTGTGCGTCACCATCCTGGGCGAGGCGCCTGTCGGACGGGCCCTGCGCCGCAGCGGCGCAAAGGTGGACGACGGCGTCTGGGTATCGGGCCATCTGGGTGCGGCCGCCCTGGGGGTTCGCTACCTGAACGGGCAACTCCATCTCGACGCGGCGGACGCGGCCCTGTGCCAGCAGCGCCTGCACCGGCCGGAACCCCGTATCGTGCTGGGCAACATGCTGTGCTGCGTGGCCCATGCGGCCATCGACATCTCCGACGGCCTGCTGGCTGACATGGGCCATATCCTGGAATGCTCCGGCGTGGGAGCGGAGATCGAATTCGATCGCCTGCCGGTCCACCCGGTGCTGGCGGCGAAGCGCGCCGATTCCCTGGTCCGGCGTTGCCTGCTGGCCGGTGGCGACGATTACGAATTGTGTTTCACCGCGCCGGCGGACCGGGACCGGGCCATCCTGGCCGTGGCCCAGGCCGCCGGCGTGCCGGTCAGCCGCATCGGCCGGATCACCGCTGAATCCGGCCTGCGCCTGCTGGACGGCGAGGGGCGGGAGATGAATGTCGGGGAGAAAGGCTTTGACCACTTCGCCGCTTGATCCTTCCTCCCCCGGGGGAGGGGGGGCAACGCCAGCCCAGCAGCCCACCCTCGCCTTCCTCCTCGCCCACCCCGCCCACTTCCTCGCCCTGGGCTTCGGTGCGGGCTTGTCCCCGAAGGCGCCGGGCACGGCAGGCACCCTGGTCGCCTTCCCCCTGTTCTGGCTGCTGGCGGAAACCCCCTTCTACTGGGCATGGATCGCCGTCTTCCTGGCCGTGGGCGTCTGGGCCTGCGGCGTGGCCGGGCGCAACCTGGGTGTCCACGACCATGGCGGACTGGTCTGGGACGAGGTCGCCGCCTTCCTCATGGTGCTGCCCTTCGCGCCGCCCAGCCTGTTCGGCTTTGCCCTGGCCTTCGCCCTGTTCCGCCTGTTCGACATCTGGAAGCCGTTTCCCATCGGCTGGCTGGATGACCGCGTTCCCGGAGGCCTGGGTGTGATGCTGGATGATGTTCTGGCGGCGGGGTATGCGGTGCTGTGTCTGCTCGGCGTGTCGGCATGGATGTGACTCAGGATGAACTGGAACGCCTGGCCGCCCGGTTGGGCCAGGCCCTGTCGCGCCGGGGCTGGCGCCTGGCCTGTGCGGAATCCTGCACCGGCGGCTGGGCGGCCCAGGCGATGACCGCCGTGGCGGGCAGCTCGGACTGGTTCGAGCGGGGCTTCGTGACCTACAGCAACGACGCCAAGCAGGATCTACTGGAGGTGGGCGGCCGCACCCTGGTGGAATCCGGCGCGGTGAGCACCGAGACGGCGCGGGAGATGGCGCAAGGCGCGC
>CAZEOR010000093.1:0-8857 GCA_964513695.1 uncultured Thiobacillus sp. | reverse complement strand
CCGTCGCCAGCACAGCGGTGCTGCGGGACAAAAAGTTTGCCGAGCCGCTGGCACCGAACAGGCTGCCGGATGAACCGCTACCGAATGCGGCCCCCATATCAGCCCCCTTGCCATGCTGGAGCAATACCAGACCGATCACGGAGGCCGCCACCAGCAGATGAAGAATCCAAACGATAAATTCCATTTATTGCACCTTATCCAGCCCGGCAGATCGCCAGGAATTCCTCGGCGAGGAGCGCGGCGCCACCAATCAGCCCACCATCAATATCAGGCTGGGATAACAACTCAACGGCATTGCCGGCTTTCATGCTGCCACCGTACTGAATGACCAAACCCTCGGCAACCTCCGCATCCAGTGCGCGCACCTTGCCGCGAATGAATGCGTGCACGGCCTGAGCCTGTTCCGGCGAAGCGGTCTTACCGGTACCGATCGCCCAGACCGGCTCGTAAGCCACAACAGCCTTGGCCAACGCGCTGACTCCGCACTTGGCGACCACGGCATCCAACTGGCGGCCGACAATTTGCTCGGTCACGCCGGTTTCCCGCTCCTCCAGGGTTTCACCCACGCACAGGATGGGCGTCAGGCCGGCAGATTGGGCAGCGGCAAACTTGTCTACCACCACTACATCACTTTCCCCATATATGGAGCGACGCTCGGAATGGCCAACGATGACATATGCACAACCAAAATCATTCAACATGGCGGCGGACACTTCACCGGTATAAGCACCCTTGCCGTGCTGGTTCAAATTTTGAGCCCCCCAGGCCACGGACGAACCGCTCAATTTGGCCTGGACCTGTGCGAGATAAGGGAAGGGCACGCAAACCGCCACGCCCGCCTTGACGCTCCCCATGCCAGCCAGCACAGCGGACAACAAGGCTTCGTTTTCGGCCAGACTGCCGTGCATTTTCCAATTGCCGGCGATCAGTTTGCGACGCATGGGTTCCCCCTATAAAAAGGCGTTGAAGTCTAATGGGGAACACCGGCCCGGTCAATTGCGACGAACTATTGTTGCCGGCCGCGGCGGATG
Source organism: uncultured Thiobacillus sp. (assembly GCA_964513695.1). Taxonomy (GTDB): domain Bacteria; phylum Pseudomonadota; class Gammaproteobacteria; order Burkholderiales; family Thiobacillaceae; genus PFJX01. Next base: position 7,826 of record CAZEOR010000093.1, on the reverse strand, counting down.
GGGGCGAATTCGCGACATCAGGACAGCTTCACCGCACCGACATGTTGCTGTAACCGGGTCGTCATACTCCGCTGGCAGATTCGCCCTATGCCATCAGTTCGATCCGTCTTCATTTCGGACATCCACCTGGGTACACGTGCCTGTCAGGCGGAGCGTCTTCTCGACTTCCTGCGGGAATATCCGGCCAAGCATCTTTATCTGGTTGGCGACATCATCGATTTCTGGAGCATGAGCCGTGGCATCCACTGGAGCCGGGCTCAGAACACTGTGATACAGAAGATCCTGCGCCGGGCACGCCATGATGAGCGCGTCATCCTGGTGCCCGGCAATCACGATGAGGCTCTGCGGGATTATTGTGAGACCGCCTTCGGCGACATCCACCTGGAGCGGGAGTACATCCACGAAACCGCCGACGGGCGCCGCTTCCTGCTCATCCATGGCGACGACTTCGACCAAGTGACCCGTCATCATCGCTGGGTGGCTGTGCTCGGTGACGTGGCTTACAACCTGCTGGTACGCCTCAACGTCTGGCTGTCCTGGATCCGGCGCCTGCTCGGCATTCCTGGTTACTGGTCACTGGCTGGCTACGCCAAACGACGGGTCAAGACCGCCCTGCAATTCATTTTCGACTTCGAGGACTCCGTCATCCACCATGCGCGCGAACGGGGCCTCGACGGCGTCATCTGCGGCCATATCCACTGGGCCACGCTCAAGGATGTGGATGGCCTCACCTACGCCAACTGTGGCGACTGGGTGGACTCCTGCACAGCCATAATCGAACACGAGGACGGCCGCTTGGAACTCATCGACTGGGGTGCGCATTCCCGGACACGCCCCACCCTGACATCCCCAATCCCGATGGAGGCCTGATGCGTGTCCTCATGATTTCGGATGTCTACTTCCCGCGCATCAACGGTGTGTCCACGTCCATCGAAACCTTTCGAGCCTCCCTGCCGGAACAGGGAATTGACACCATTCTGGTAGCGCCCCGCTATTGCGCAGAACCGGATACGCCGGATATCCGGCGGGTTTCCAGCCGCACTGTATTCCAGGATCCGGAGGACCGTCTGGCTCACTACCGAGCATTGCGGGCAGTCGTACTGGAAGCGGCAGCCGAGTGCGACCTGATCCACATCCAGACCCCCTTCGCCGCCCATTACTCCGGACTCTACGCCTCGCGCCGTCTAGGCAAACCGGTATTGGCGACTTACCACACACTGTTCGAGGAATATCTTCAGCACTATGTGACTTTTCTGCCAGCGAGCTGGTTGCGCGGATTGGCCCGGCGATTTTCGCGATCCCAGTGCAATGAACTGGATGGAGTGATCGTGCCCTCCACGGCTATGGCGGATCGCTTACGGAGCTATGGCGTCGCCACACCTTTGATTGTGTTGCCAACAGGTTTGCCGGATACGGTATTCCGGCCAGGAAACCGCGACCGCTTTCGCTCCAGGCACGGCATCCCGGAAGAACAGCCGATGGCGCTCTTCGTCGGGAGAGTGGCCCATGAGAAGAACATCTCGTTTCTTCTGGATGCTGCCGCCATCGCAAAAAGAACCCGTTCCGACCTTCTGCTTGTCGTTGCCGGAGAAGGTCCGGCCCGCGCTGATCTAGAGCGACAGACAAGGGAGTTGGGATTGGAGCGAAATGTGCGTTTTCTCGGCTACCTGGATCGGCGTAGCGAATTACCGGATGCTTACGCTGCGGCCGATCTGTTCACCTTCGTTTCTCGTACCGAGACGCAAGGGCTGGTTCTGCTGGAGGCCATGGCCCAAGGGTGTCCGGTACTGGCGCTATCGATCATGGGAACAGCAGATATCCTCGGACCGAACCGAGGCTGCCGGTCGGTCCTGGACGACACAGAAGACTTTGCCCGGAACTGGCTCGAACTAATCAGCGATCCGGCCTCGCTATGCCAGCTTGGCGACGAGGCGCGGGCTTACAGTGAGAATTGGCGCGCCGACACTATGGCGAGGAAGTTGGCGCAGCTATACAGGGAAACGGTCCGACAAAGCAGCCGTTGATCAGTCCTCGTCCTGCTCCTTCCCCTGCTCCAGATACTTGAGCAGGCGACGCTCGAAGACATGTCGGTCAAACCGCCACTCGCCTAATAAATCCAGGGCCAATTCAAAGGCTTTTGCATCCAACTGATAGAGACGCCCCAATTCGAAGCTGGAACCGGCTTCCAACGCGGAGCACAGTTCACGCAGGACGGGCGTTGCCTCCGACTCTGCATTCTTGCGGATGTATTTTGCGATGTTCTTGACAGCGTTTGCCATTTCTCAGCCTTTGTCGAAGCAAGCCCTGCTGGGCGCCACAAACGGTTCTATTTGTTGTCACCCACGGGACCAAGCTGGTTCTGCAAGAGACTCCGACACATTAGCACGTCGTCATCGCAGGAAAATGACACAAATATGACAGAGATATGTTCACCTAATACCGCCGCGGAAACCCACTGTGACGAAGTGGGAAGAATGCGCCAATCCGACTGAATTCACCTTAGCCGAAACGGCCGGTAATGTAGTCTTCTGTCTGCTTCTTTTGAGGCTTCACGAACAGATTGTCGGTCTTGCCGAATTCCACCAGCTCCCCCAGGTACATGAACGCCGTGAAGTCAGAGATACGCGCCGCCTGCTGCATGTTGTGGGTGACGATGGCGATGGTGTATTCGGTTTTCAACTCGTTGATCAGTTCTTCAATCTTCGCCGTGGAAATCGGATCAAGGGCCGAGGTGGGCTCGTCGAGCAGGACAATTTCCGGCTTGACCGCAATGGTACGCGCGATGCATAGGCGCTGCTGCTGACCTCCTGATAGGGACAAACCGCTCTGCTGCAACTTGTCCTTGGCCTCTTCCCACATCGCCGCCTTGCGCAGTGCCCATTCGACCCGGTCATCCATCGCCGACTTGGACAGGTTTTCGTAGAGACGCACGCCGAAGGCGATGTTCTCGTAGATCGTCATCGGGAACGGCGTGGGCTTCTGGAACACCATGCCGATCTTGGCGCGTACCAGGTTCACGTCCTGCTTCTTGTCCAACAGGTTCTTGCCGTGGAAGTTGATCTGCCCTTCGGCCCGCTGGCCGGGGTAGAGGTCATACATGCGGTTGAATGTGCGCAGCAGGGTGGATTTGCCACAACCGGAAGGACCAATGAACGCCGTCACATGATTTTTTGCGATATCCAGGGAGACATCAATGAGGCCTCGGAAGTCGCCGTAATAGAAACTCAGATCTCGGACTGCCAGGATGGCGTCACCGTTGAAGGTTTGTTGAGGGGCGGACATGGGAACTCCGTGTTCAGTCTGTGGATTTTTTACGGAACAGCACGCGCGCCAGGATGTTGACACCCAGCACGAACAGGGCGATCAGCAGGGCTCCGCCCCAGGCCAGGTTGACCCAGTTTTGGTAGGGGCTCATAGCGAACTGGAAGATCACCACCGGCAGGTTGCCCATGGGTTGAGACATGTCGGTGCTGTAGAACTGGTTGTTCAGAGCTGTGAACAACAAGGGCGCGGTTTCCCCCGTAACGCGGGCGATGGCGAGCAGGATGCCGGTCACCACGCCGGCCTTGACCGCGCGCAAGGTGACTTTAAGCGACACCTGCCAGCGCGGCGCACCCACGGCAAACGCCGCCTCACGCAAACTGGCGGGCACCAGCAAAAGCATGTTTTCGGTGGTGCGCACCACCACCGGGATGGCGATCAACGCCAGTGCCAGTGAACCTGCCCAGCCGGAAAATCCGCCCAGGGTCGCCACCGCCAGTGCGTAGACAAACAGGCCGATGACGATGGATGGCGCCGACAACATGATGTCGGTAACGAAACGGGTGGTGGCCGCAAAACGGGAAGTGGCGCCGAATTCCGCGAGGTAGATGCCGGCCAGGATACCAATCGGGGTCGAGACCAGGGTGGTCACGCCGATGATCATCAGGCTGCCGATGATGGCATTGCGCAGACCACCGCCCTCACTGCCGGGCGCCGGGGTGTCCTTGACAAAGAAATCCCAACTCAGGGCAGAGACACCGTTGAAAAAGAGGGTCCAGAGTATCCACATCAAGGCGAGCAAGCCGAAGGCCATCGCCACCATCGACAAGGCGATACCGATGCGGTTGGTCCAGATACGGCGCGAATACAGGTTCATGGCGTGGTTCCTAGGTACCGTCTTATTTGCCTTGCTTGGTGACGCCGCGCTGGATCAACCAGCGGGAGATTGCCAACACGATGAAAGTGATGACGAACAGCACCAGGCCCAGGGCAAACAGGGAGGAAATATGCAGGCCGGGAGTGGCCTCGCCGAACTCGTTGGCCAGGGTGGAGGCGATGGAGGTACCGGGGGCGAACAGGCTGCCGACGATGCGGTTGGCGTTGCCGATCACGAAGGTGACCGCCATCGTCTCCCCCAAGGCGCGACCGAGACCAAGCATGATGCCGCCAATGACGCCGACGCGGGTATAGGGCAGCACCACACGGGTGACCACTTCCCAGGTGGTGCAACCAACGCCGTAGGCGGATTCCTTGAGCGGTGGCGGCACGGTTTCGAACACGTCACGCATGACCGAGGCCACGAAAGGGATCACCATGAGGGAAAGCACGATGCCGGCGGTCAGGATGCCGATACCGATGGGCGGTCCCGCGAACCAGCCGCTGATCACCGGAATATCACCGAAGGCAGTCTGGAAGTAAGGCTGTACATATTTTGCGAACAACGGCGCAAACACGAATAGTCCCCATATGCCGTAGATAATGGAAGGCACGCCGGCCAGGAGTTCGATGGCAGTCCCGAGCGGGCGGCGCAGCCAGACCGGGCAGGTTTCGGTCAGGAACAGGGCGATGCCGAAGCTGACCGGGACGGCGATGACCAGTGCGATAATCGAGGTCACCACGGTGCCGTAGATGGCGCTGAGGGCGCCGAACTGCTCTTCCGGCACGTTCCAAACATTGCTCCACAGGAAGGCGGGTCCGAACTTTCTGAACGCCGGCATGGCCTCAATGGCCAACGAGATCAGTATCCCGGCCAGCGCCGCCAGCACGATGAAGGCGAACACCAGCGTGACCTGATGGAAGAACATGTCCTGTAGCTTGAACTTCCGGACTTGGCTGGCATGGACATCGACGATGGCTGGGGCAGTGAGTTCGCTCATGGCGATCATTCCTGATTTGGTCTGACTTCCTTCGAAAGCCCCCTCGATCACACAAAGAGGCTTACGGAGAAAACTCGGGCGCGAGTGAGGCTCCCCCCGCGCCCGAACAAAACTGTAAAAAACTTACTTGATATTCTTCATCTCGGCTTCGACCATCTTCACCACACTGGCGGGAAGCGGCACGAAGCCCAGATCCTCGGCCATCTTCTGGCCATGACTCAGGGACCAGGTGAAGAAATCGACCACGCCTTTCTGCTTGGCGGCGTCGGCGCCTTTCTCGTAGGCCAGCACATAAGTGGCACTGGTGATCGGCCAGGCATCCTTGTGACTCTGGTCGAGCAGATCAGGGGCCATACCCTTGACCTTGAAGTTGGCACCGGCCGCCGCAGCCTCAACGGCGTCCTGGTGCGGGACAATGTAATTGCCGGCCTTGTTCTTCAGCGCGACAAAATTCATCTTGTTCTTCATGGCATCGGCGATATCCACATAGCCGATCGCGCCGGCGATCTTTTGCACGTTGGCGGCGACACCCGGATTGCCCTTGCCGCCGACACCGTTTGCGGGCCAGTTCACCGTATTGCCGGCGCCGACGTCGCGCATGAATGCCATCGACTGCTTGGCCAGATAGTTGGAGAACACGAAAGTGGTACCGGAACCGTCGGAACGATGGGCAACGGTGATGGCCAGATCGGGCAGATGCAAACCGGGGTTCAGCTTGGCGATGGCCGGATCGTTCCATTTCTTGATGGCGCCGCGGAATATCTCGGCTGTGGTCGTGCCATCTAGCTTAAGCTTGCCGGACTCGACTCCGGGAACGTTGATGACGATGGTCACACCGCCCATTACGGTAGGAACCTGAACCAGATTGGACGCATCCAACTCGGCCTCTTTCAATGGCGCATCCGTGCCGCCGAAATCAACCGTTTTAGCCTTGATCTGCTTGACGCCACCCGAGGAACCGATGCCCTGATAGTTGACCTGGTTACCGGTAGCGGCCTTGTAGGCCTCGGCCCACTTGGTGTAGACGGCGTAAGGGAAGGTGGCGCCGGCACCGGTGATGTCGGTGGCGAGGGCACCCGCGCTAAAGGCCAACGCGGCGGCCAGGCCGGTCAAACACAGGTAAGCACGTTTGGTCGAGATCATTCAATTCTCCGGACAGGATGTTTGGTTGAAAACAAAGAACATCCTACCGGCGAAATATTACACAACTGTTACTTTTGTAATAAATCCTTGTTTGTGGTGGTCCCTCATACCCCGGCAGCGATCCGCACGGCGCCCGCGATATGTTCGGCCGTGCGCCTGACCTGGATTTCATCCTGCCCTTCTACCATGACCCGGATCAGTGGCTCAGTACCCGATGCTCGCAGCACCACGCGTCCGTTTTCACCCAATTCAGCCTCGACTTCCGCGACAGCGCGGACCACGGATTCCTGACCATCGAGCTTGAAGCCCTTGGCGACTCGCACGTTGAGCAGAATTTGCGGGAATGCGGGGCAGTCACGGGTGTAATCCGCGAGAGGGCGGCCCGATCCGCGCAGGGCCGCCAGTACCTGCAAGGCGGAGACAATACCATCACCGGTAGTGTGTTTGTCCAGGCAGAGAATGTGGCCAGAGGCCTCGCCACCCAAAAGCCAGCCGTTCTGCTGAAGGAGTTCGAGTACGTAGCGGTCGCCCACCTTGGCGCGCTTGAAATCGCAACCAAGGGCCTTCAGGGCCAATTCGGCGCCCAGGTTGGTCATCAGTGTGCCAACGACACCACCTGACAGATGGCCGGTCTCTTTCCGGTATCGGGCGATAGCGTAGATCAGCTTGTCGCCATCCATGACCTGGCCAGTGGCGTCGGTCATCATCAGTCGGTCGCCGTCGCCATCCAGTGCCACGCCGACATCGGCACGATGCTTGCGCACGGCGCGGGACAAGGCCTCGGTATGGGTGGCGCCGCATTCCTTGTTGATGTTCATGCCGTTCGGCTCGTTGCCGATGGCCACCACATCCGCACCCAGTTCATGGAAGACGTGAGGAGCAATGTGATAGCCGGCACCGTTGGCGCAGTCCACGACGATGCGCATGCCGCGCAGATCCAGATCGTTAGGGAAGGTACTCTTGCAGAATTCGATGTAGCGCCCGGCCGCGTCATCCACCCGCTTGACCCGGCCCAATTCCTTGGACGCCGCGGTTTTCATGGGTTGCTCCAGGGCGGCTTCGATGGCCAGTTCCACCTCATCGGGCAGCTTGGTGCCAGTGGCCGAGAAGAACTTGATGCCGTTGTCCTCAAAGGGATTGTGGGAAGCGGAGATCACCACCCCGGCCTGAAGCCGCAACGCCCGTGTCAGGTAGGCCACACCCGGAGTCGGCATGGGGCCGGTAAGCCGGACATCCACGCCGGCGGCGGTCAATCCCGCCTGCAAGGCGGATTCAAGCATATAACCGGAAATTCGGGTGTCCTTGCCAATCAGCACTGCGGGATGCTCTCCGTGCAGGCTGTCGTGTTCCGCCGCCACCAGCACCTTGCCTGCCGCATAGCCGAGACGCATGGCGAAATCCGGGGTGATAGGCTCTTCTCCAACCCGGCCGCGCACGCCATCCGTACCAAAATATTTCCTGCTCACTCTGTCTCTCCCAATTCACGCCATAGCTTGATGGCATCCACGGTTTCCCGCACATCGTGTACGCGGACGATAGCCGCGC
>CAZEOR010000092.1:0-8868 GCA_964513695.1 uncultured Thiobacillus sp. | reverse complement strand
CCCGACCACCGGCAAGCGCGGCGGCATCCTCAACTCGGTCACCCGCGTGGTGGTCTAGCCCACCCACATGATCGGCGGCTACGTCCAACTGGCCTACAGCTTCAACTACTACGGCCCGGTCGGCAGCAACCGGGACGAGGTGGTGGTGGTGCGCAAGATCGAGGACCGCCATGTGGATTGGCTGGAGCGGCCGCTGACATCCGAACGAGAGCAGCAGCGCAACCCGGTCGGAGTTGGACCGAAATAAGCTTTTCCCCCTCCCCCCTCGGGGGAGGGCCGGGGAAAGGGAACAACGCTGGCACAAGCCGTTTCGCCAAGGATGCGTTGCTCCCTCACCCCCAGCCCCTCTCCCGGTGGGAGAGGGGAGTAACCGGGTTTAACCGCCGAGGTTCAGAGGTACGGGTCTCATGAGGCTGGGTACACGCTCCCGAGGGCCTCGGTGGTTAACAAGTTTTTAGTTTGTAGGTTGGGCTGAGCCACGCGAAGCCCAACGTCCGCAAGCGTTGGGCTTCCTTCGTCAGCCCAACCTACAAGGAGATCGAAATGAAAGTCAGAGCGCAATTCGCCTTCGTCTTCAACCTGGACAAGTGCATCGGTTGCCACACCTGTTCGGTGACCTGCAAGAACGTCTGGACCAACCGCAAGGGCGTCGAATACGCCTGGTTCAACAACGTCGAATCCAAGCCCGGCATCGGCTACCCGAAGCAGTGGGAAAACCAGGAAGTCTGGCGCGGCGGCTGGGAACTGAAGGACGGCAAGCTGCAACTGAAATCCGGCTCCAAGCTGGACCGCCTGCTCAACATCTTCTCCAACCCGGACATGCCGGAGATCGACGACTACTACGAGCCGTTCACCTTCGATTACGCCCATCTGCAGAACGCCCCCCTGTCCGAGGCCGCCCCCACCGCCCGCCCGGTCTCCCAGATCACCGGCGAGAAGATGGACAAGATCACCTGGGGCCCGAACTGGGAAGACGACCTGGCCGGCGAGTTCGAGAAGCGCTCCCAGGATCGCAACATGCACAACCTGGAGAAGGCGATCTACAAGCAGTTCGAGAACACCTTCCACATGTACCTGCCGCGCATCTGCAACCACTGCATCAACCCGGCCTGCGTCGCGGCCTGCCCGTCCGGCTCCCTGTACAAGCGCGAGGAGGGCGGCATCGTGCTGGTGGACCAGGACAAGTGCCGGGGCTGGCGCATGTGCATCAGCTCCTGCCCCTACAAGAAGGTGTTCTACAACTGGGAATCCGGCAAGGCGGAGAAGTGCATCGGCTGCTACCCCCGTGTGGAATCCGGCATGCCCACGGTGTGTTCGGAATCCTGCGTCGGCCGCATCCGCTACAACGGCATCATGCTGTACGACGCCGACCGCATCGAGGCGCTGGCGTCGACCCCCAACGAGCAGGATCTTTACCAGGCCCAGCTCGACATCTTCCTCGACCCGAACGATCCGGAGGTGATCAAGCAGGCGCGCATCGACGGCATTCCCGAGGACTGGATCGAGGCCGCGCGCAAGTCCCCCATCTACAAGATGGCGGTGGACTGGAAGATCGCCTTCCCCATGCACCCGGAGTTCCGCACCCTGCCCATGGTCTGGTACGTGCCGCCCCTCTCCCCGGTGCAGTCCCACATCGACCAGGGCGCCCTGTCCTCCGATCCGGGCAGCGTCATTCCCCCGGTGGAAAACCTGCGCATGCCGGTGAAATATCTGGCCAACCTGCTCACCGCCGGCAAGGAAGCCCCCATCGTCTCCGCCCTGAAACGCATGATCGCCATGCGCGCCTACCAGCGTTCGGTCCACGTCGAGGGCATCCCCGACACCCGCGCCCTGGACGAGATCGGCATGAGCGTGGACATGGCCCTGGAAATGTACCGCTACCTGGCCATCGCCAATTACGAGGACCGTTTCGTCATTCCCACCGGCCACCAGGAAGTCACCCTGGACGATTTCTACGGCCACCAGGGCCAGAACGGCTTCTCCTTCGGCAACGATTCCTCGCCCGGCATTTCCCCCAATTCCCTGTTCCCGGAACGGCGCAAGGAAACGGTGGAACCCCGCAACCCCGCCCCGGCGGCCGACGAACGCTGAGGAAAGGAATAAGCCATGTTTTTCTACCGCATCCTGTCCAAGCTGCTGGACTACCCGGACGATGGCCTGCTGGGCGTACTCTGGGAAATCCGCGAGCGCGCCCGGCTGGGCTCCGAGTTCGAAACCCACGAGCGCCCCGTGGTGGCGGCCTTCGTCGACCACCTGGAAGCGTTGAATCTGACCGAGTCGCAAGGCGCCTACGTGCAGACCTTCGACCTGACGCCCCAGCACACCATGCACCTTACTCACCACCTGTTCGGCGACGACAAGAACCGGGGTCCGGCGCTCATCGACCTGACCGAGTTCTACAAGGAATACGGCCTGGAGTTGACCGTCTCCCAGAAAGGAGACGGGGTGACAAACACAGATGCCGCCAACGAGGACGCCGTGAACGAGCTGCCGGACTACCTGCCCCTGGTGCTGGAGTTCGCCTCCCAGCTCGCTCCGGAGGAAGCCCGCGTGTTCCTGTCCCAGTGGAGCAAGGTGCTGGGCCAGCTCGCCGCCAACCTGGAGGAGGCCGGCAGCCCCTACGCCCCCCTCGTCCGCCTGATCGAACAACGCAGTCTGCTGGTCAAGGCGGCGGCATGACCCCTCGTTGCATTCCCCTCACCCCCAGCCCCTCTCCCGCCTGTGGACGAGGGGAGCGTCGTGCGCCGCGCCGCGGCGTTGATATTTAGGAGCACACATCATGGATCTGCACCAAATCGTCTTCGGGGTCTATCCCTACCTCTGCCTGGGCACCTTCGTGCTGGGCTCCTGGATCCGCTTCGACCACGAGCAATACACCTGGAAGAGCGATTCCAGCCAATTGCTGTCGAAAACCGGCATGCGCGCTCTCAGCAACCTGTTCCACATCGGCGTCATCGCCATCTTCTTCGGCCACTTCGTCGGCCTGCTCACCCCCCACGCGGTGTTCCAGGCCCTGGGCGTGTCCGACATGGCCCACCAGGGCATCGCCATCCTGGCCGGCGGCATCTTCGGCTCCATGGCCCTCATCGGCGGCGTCGGCCTGTGGCTGCGCCGGCTGTTCAACAAGCGCATACGCGCCGCCAGCCGCTGGATGGACATCAACATCCTGGGCTGGATCGTGCTGACGCTGATCATGGGATTGTCGACGCTGCCCTTCTCCATCGGCCACGCCGAACACGGCGATCCGACCGTGATGCTGCGTCTGGCCGACTGGGTCCAAAGCGTTGTGACTCTGCAACCCAATCCTGATTTGCTGCGCGGGGTGGATACCGTGTTCAAGATGCACATCTTCCTTGGCCTCTCCGTGTTCCTGTTCTTCCCCTTCACCCGCCTGGTCCATATCTGGAGCGCCCCCGTCGGCTACCTGTTCCGCGCCTACCAGATCGTGCGCGCCAAGCGCACCGCCTGAGTCCGACCCAGACCGACCCAGCCCGACCTCTTTCCGCCGTGGCCGATCGCTTCCCCGCCCCTCCACCTCTTCGCACCTCCTTTGCGTGGGGAAGGCCACGGCGGCCTTGTTCCCCTCGGCGTTCCCGAGGGTTGATATCGATCAAGGCCGCCCGGGAACCAAACGCCGAGCATCTATTCCGACAAATTTGTTCAACTTTCCGCCCGATCCCAGGAGGACTGCATGCTGCAAACGCCCAAGAGCCACTTCCTTGACGAAGCCAAAGACAGCACCAACCCCTATGCCATCTACACCAAGACCCTGATGGTGGAGGGCCGGGAGGTCCTGACCGATCCCGAGGGCTACATCCTCAACATGGACGAATGGAGCGAGGCCTTCGCTCATGCCCAGGCGGAGCGCGAGGGCCTTGCGCTCACCGATGAGCACTGGGACGTCATCCGCTTCATCCGGGCTTACTACGAAGACCACAACGTCCAGGCCCAGGTGCGGGACATGGTCATGCACTTCCGCAAGGCCTGGGGACCGGAGAAGGGCAACAGCCGCTACCTGCACGACATCTTTCCCATGGGCGGCCCCCAGAAGCAGGGCAACCGCGTCGCCGGCATCCGCAAGACCAAGGGCGAACATTGAACGCGGGGGCGGACAGGCGTGGAAGGCTCCGGGATTTCCAGCACCCCCAATCGCCGACCGACATCGTCGCCCCGGCGCGGGCCTGACATGAGGATCGCGGGCGAGGAAAGCAGCTTCGCTCCCATCGGCTCCGGACAGGAGGATGAAGCCTACGCCCTGGCCGGCAGGCTACGGCGATTCAAGCTGTTCGCCCATCTGCCCGCCCGCGACCTGACCGGCATCGCGGCGCTCACCCGCGTGCTGGAATGCCCGCCGGGCACTTGGCTGTGGCGCCAGGGCGACCCCAGCCTCCAGGTTCTGTTCATCGAGCGGGGGCTGGCCACCACATCCCGCCAGGTGCGCGAAGGAGTGGACCGCGCCTACGGCATCTACGGCCCCGGTGATTCCATGGGGGTTTTCGCCATCTGGACCGGCATGCGCTACCCCACCGACGCCCAGGTCCTCAACAACAGCCTCACCGCCCTTTGCCTGGAAACGTCCACCCTGGTCCGCTGCGTGGAACAGGATCCCGGCCTTGCCGAACCCCTGATGATGGAAATCGGCAATTTCGCCGAAGCCTTCATCCGCAAGATCGACATCGTCAGCGCCGGCGCCGTATCCAGGCGCGTGGCGGCCCTGCTGGCGACGCTGATCGAGCGCCACGGCATCCCCTCCGGCGTCAACGCCGCCCGCCTGCCCTACAAGCTCACCCTGGCCCAGATCGGCAGCATCGCCGACGCCCGGATCGAAACCGTGGCCCGTGTCTTCAGCGCATGGAAGAAGCAGGGCTGGCTGATCGTCGATTCGGACGGGTTCCACCTGCTCGATCTGGATCGCTTGAAGGATCACGCCGGCGCTTGACTCCCAAGCAATTCCCATAAGGGGCTGGGCAACTCCAGGCCCGCCCTTCCGGCCGGGAGCCGGCGGATACTCGTCCGCCATCTTGTTGTTTTCTTGTCGCAAATCAAGCCGCCGCTTACAGCCCTCGGCCAACATGCCGATAGCCTGACCAAGCGAGCGGCATCCGCATGCGAACGGCGGACAGGCCCACTGTGCACGGATACCGCCTCATCCAACAACCTGAAGGGAACTGACGTGAACTCACTTTTCTCGCCCATGCGGTCGGTGCAGCGGCTAGGCGCGGGCCGGCCGTTGGACGGGTTGGACAGCCCGCTCGACCGTTTCCAGGCCTGAGATCCGGCATGGAAAGCCGGAACAGCCCAGGCGACGCGACGGGATGAAGCTCAAGCCCAAGATCTGGCTGCTGCTGGGCGCCGTGCTGAGCATCGTGCTCGCCGTGGATCTGGCCGTCAGTTACCAGAAGCTGAAAACGGAGACCCGCGCGGAAATCGAATACGACGCCAAGACCGTGTACGGCTTCATGATGGCGACCCGGCGCATCTACCAGCAGCAGTTCATCGCCAGCGGCCTGCCGGTGGACGACAGGACCATCGGCTTCCTGCCCGCCCATTCCTTCTCCCGCATCTCCAAGGATTTCGCCAACTGGAACCGGAGCGGCATCGTGTTCAACAACGTTTCCGACGTGCCGCGCAATCCCGGCAACAAGGCCGACCGCTTCGAGATGGAGGCCATCGCCTGGTTCCGCGCCAACCCCAGAGCCACCCAGCGCATGAGCGACATCGTCACCGACCAGGGCGTGGGCTATCAGCTGTTTACCGCACCCATCCGCATCGAACCCTTCTGCCTGAAATGCCATGGCGACCGGGCAGCGGCGCCGCCCAGCATCCGTAATCGCTACGCCACGGCCTACGGCTACAAGGTGGGCGAACTACGCGGCGTGGTCAGCATCCGCATTCCCACCGCCAAGTTTGAGGAGCGGGTATTCCGGATCTGGAGCGGCCAGTTGGTGAAAAGCCTGGTCGGCTATGCCACGGTCTTTCTGGCCCTGGGATGGATCCTGGATCGGTTGGTGCTGCGCCGGCTCTCTCACCTGCGCGAAGGCGCCGAGCGGATCGCGGATGGCCAGTATGGCGCCCGCATCGACCCGGAGACCGCCCCAGGCCGGAGCCGTGACAAACAGGATGAGATTGGCGCCCTCGCCGCCACCTTCAACCGCATGGCGGACGAGGTCCAAAGCCGGGACCGCGCTCTGGTCAAGCTATCCCAGGCCGTGGAGCAAAGCCCGGCCAACATCGTCATCACCGATCTGGAGGGACGCATCGAGTACGTCAACGCCGCCTTCGCCCGTGACACAGGCTACACACGGGAGGAACTGTTGGGCGCCAACCCCCGCCTCTTGAAATCGGGCCAGACGCCACCGGAAACCTACACCACCCTTTGGGCCGCCCTGAACGCAGGCCAGACCTGGGAAGGAGAATTCATCAACCAGCGCAAAGACGGAAGCAAGTACACCGAATCCGCCATCGTGGCCCCGGTACGGGATGGCGAGGGGCTAATCACCCATTACCTGGCGGTCAAGCAGGACATCACCGACAAAAAACTGGCGGAAGCCGAGATCCATAGCCTGGCCTATTTCGACCCCTTGACCGACCTGCCCAACCGGCGCCTTCTGATGGACCGCCTGGAACAGGCACTGCTTTCAGGTCGGCGTGGCCAAGCCCACGGCGCCCTGTTGATCCTCGACCTGGACAATTTCAAGGCCTTGAACGATACACGGGGCCACGACGTGGGCGACCAGTTGCTGAAGGAAGTGGCTCAGCGCCTGGTGGCGAACGTACGCCAGGAGGATACGGTGGCCCGCCTTGGCGGCGACGAATACGTGGTGATTCTTGAAAACCTCGGGCGCGACGAGGCCACCGCCGCCCACCTGGCCGAAATGATTGCTGACAAGGTGCGTCTGGCCCTGGGCGCGCCCTATCTCCTGAATGGCTGCGACGAGTACTACGAGGCCACGGCAAGCATCGGCATCGCCCTGTTCCATGATGGTGAGATATCGAGCGAGACCCTGCTCAAGCAGGCGGATGTGGCGCTCTACCAGGCCAAGGATGCGGGGCGAAACCTGATCCGCTTCTTCAACGTCGCCATGCAAGCCGCCATCGACGCCCGCGCCTCCCTGGAAAATGCGCTGCGCCAGGCCTTGAACAAGAACGAACTCAAGCTGCACTACCAGCCCCAGGTGGACGACCTGGGCCGCGTCATCGGCGCCGAGGCGCTGCTGCGCTGGCCGCGCGCCGACGGGAGCCTGGTGCCGCCGGCCCAGTTCATTCCCCTGGCCGAGGAATCCGGTCTGATCCTGGCCATCGGCGAATGGGTGGTACATACCGCCTGCGAGCAACTCAAAGCCTGGGCCGGCGAGCCTCGGACCCGAGATTTGCAGTTGGCCATCAACGTCAGTGGACGCCAGTTCCACCAAGTCGATTTCGTGGCACGCATCGCCGCCTGCATCGCCGAATGCGGCATCGACCCGTCGCGTCTGAAGTTGGAACTCACGGAAAGCGTGGTGCTCGACAACGTGGAGGAGGTCATCCAGCGCATGCGCGAACTCAAGGCCCTGGGTGTGCGCTTCTCCCTGGACGACTTCGGCACCGGCTATTCCTCCCTGTCCTACCTGAAGCGGCTGCCCCTGGACCAGATCAAGATCGACCAATCCTTCATCCGCGATCTCAACGTGGACCCCAACGATGCCGCCATCGTCCGTGCCATCCTGGCCATGAGCCGCTCCCTGGGGCTGGACGTCATCGCCGAAGGGGTGGAAACCCCGGAGCAGCGCGATTTCCTGCGCGAGAACGGATGCACCGCGTTCCAGGGCTACCTGTTCGGAAAACCCATGCCCATCGAGGCCTGGAGCGCCCTCCCGGAACACCCCGCCGGTATCAGCATGACCGTGGAAGAGCACTGAACGGATTACGTGCGCCGCTACCGGAGACGTGGATTGCACTGACACGCAGATTCCCCGGGGACTAAAGGATTCACCTAAAGCATTATCTGGCCGGGCCGTTAAGATGGAATAACAGCGACTTCTCGCTAACTCCGTCTTGTTAGGCATCCACACGTGGTGATCCAACCCAACACCACCCCCGAGCATGGCCTGGGGGATTTTGGCGACCATGACCGGTCCGGCCGCTCCACCATCCTGGTGGTGGACGACACCCCGGAAAATCTGGCCGTGCTGGGTGAGCTTCTGCGCGACGAATATCGCGTCCTGGCCGCCAACAACGGCGCCCGCGCCCTCCAGTTGGCCTGCTCCGCTCCACGTCCCGATTTGATCCTGCTGGATGTGATGATGCCGGGCATGGATGGCTACGAAGTGCTGGAGCGCTTGCGTGAGGATGCCAGCACACGCGACATCCCGGTGATCTTCGTCACCGCCATGAACGCCCAGGAGGACGAGGAACTGGGTCTTCAACTTGGCGCGGCGGACTACATCGCCAAGCCCCTGCGAGCTCGCGTTGTTCTGGCCCGGGTGCGCGCCCAACTGTTGGTCAAACAGGCCGGCGACCTGTTGCGCGACCAGAACGCCTTCCTGGAAGCCGAGGTGGCCCGGCGCATGGGAGAAAACCTGGTCATCCAGGAAATCAGCATCCATGCCCTGGCCCACCTGGCGGAAATCCGCGACCCGGAAACCGGCAACCACCTGCGCCGCACCCGTGGCTATGTGCGCGTACTGGCGCGGCAATTGAGAACGCACCCCCGTTTCGCCGGCTTCCTCAGTGAACACACCATCGATCTGCTGGCCAAGTCCGCACTCCTGCATGACATCGGCAAGGTCGGCATCCCCGACCACATCCTGTTGAAGCCGGGCAAGCTCAGCGCCGAGGAATGGGAAATCATGAAAACCCATGCCAGGCTTGGCAGCGACGCCATCGAAC
>CAZEOR010000091.1:0-8874 GCA_964513695.1 uncultured Thiobacillus sp. | reverse complement strand
GGCCGAAGAACCAGAAGATGTGCTGGAACATGACCGGGTCGCCGCCGCCGGCCGCATCGAAGAAGTGGGTGCCGAAGTTGCGGTCGGTGAGCAGCATGGTCACCGCCCCCGCCAGCACCGGCATCACCGCGATGAGCAGATAGGCGGTGATCAGCCAGGTCCACACGAACAGAGGCATCTTCATCAGAGTCATCCCCGGTGCCCGCATATTGAGGATGGTGGTGGCGATGTTGATGGAGCCCATGATGGAACTGGCGCCCATGATGTGGATGGCGAAGATGGTCAGGTCGTAGCTGATGCCGCCTTGCAGGAACAGGGGCGGGTACATGGTCCAGCCCCCCGCCACACTGCCGCCGGGCAGAAATACCGAGCCGACCAGGAAGAGTCCCGCCACCGGAAGCAGCCAGAAGCTCCAGTTGTTCATGCGCGGGAAGGCCATGTCCGGCGCACCGATCATGAGGGGAACCTGCCAGTTCGCGAAGCCGGTGAAGGCAGGCATGATCACGCCGAAGATCATGATCAGCCCGTGCAGGGTGGTGAGCTGGTTGAACACCTCCGGCTGCACCAGTTGCAGGCCGGGCTGGAACAGCTCAGCCCTGATCGCCATGGCCATCAACCCGCCCACCAGGAACATGGTGGCGGCGAACCACATATAGAGGGTGCCGATGTCCTTGTGGTTGGTGGTGGTGACCCAGCGCATCAGGCCGCCCGGGGCGCCGTGATGGCCGTGGCCTGCGGTGTCGGCTGTGGTGGCGTTGGCGTCCATTTCGTCTCCTATGTGGCGGTTCGGTTCCCGTTCCGGTTCCGTTTTCGGTTCCGTCACTTGCGCCGGGCCTTCACATCCGCCGGCTGAACCGCGGTGGCGGTGTTGCCCCAGGCAGTCCGCTCATAGGTCAACACGGCGGCGATGTCGGCGTCGTTCAACTGCGCCTTGAAGGCTGCCATGGCGGTGCCTTCCTTGCCGTTGAGCACGATGTCGATGTGGGCGGCGGCGCCCCCGGTGGCCACCTTGGACCCGGCCAAGCCAGGGAAGGCACCCGGAATGCCCTTGCCGTCGGCCTGATGGCAGGCGGCGCAGTTGGCGGCATAAAGTTTCTCGCCCCGGGCCTTGAGTTCCTCGGGCGTGAAGGATTTGCCCGAATCGGCCGCGGCCGAGGCCATCTTGGCCTTCCTGCCCGCCAGCCAGGCGTGGTAATCGGGCTCGCTCTTCACCTCCACCACGATGGGCATGAAACCGTGGTCCTTGCCGCACAGTTCGGCGCACTGGCCCCGGTAGGTGCCCGGCTCGCTGGCGCGGAACCAGGTATCGCGGATGAATCCGGGGATGGCGTCCTGCTTCACGCCCAGTTCCGGTACCCACCAGGCGTGTATCACATCGTGGGAAGTGAGCAGTACACGCACCTTCTTGCCCACCGGCACCACCAGGGGCTCGTCCACTTCGAGCAGGTAGTTCTTCCCCTTGGCCGCTTTGTTCTCGATCTGGTCCCTGGGCGTGGCCAGCACACTCATGAACTTCACCCCGTCCTGGAGATAATCGTATTCCCACTTCCACTGGTAGCCGGTGACCTTCACGGTGAGATCGGGATTCGCGGTGTCCTTCTGATCCAGCACCGCCCTGGTGGCTGGCCAGGCCATGCCGATCAGAATCAGGAAAGGGATCACGGTCCAGATCACCTCCACGGTGGTGTTCTCGTGGAAATGCTTGGCCTCATGCCCAGCGCTCTTCCGGTGCTTGAACAGGGCGAAGAACATGGCGCCGAATACCACCACGAAGATGCCCAGGCAGATCAGAAGAATGAGGGTGTGGATGTCATAGATGCGGGCGGCGATGTCGGACTTCGGCGCGCGCAGGTTCAATTGCCAGTCGGCCAGGACGAGTTGGCCGTGCATGGCAAAACACATACCGAACCCGATTGATCGCGGCGCCGTCATGACATCCTCTCCAAAGGCGCGGCATTGGCCGGGTAATGGTTTGGAAGGCTCGACCGCGCCCCTTCAAGTTAGTCTGATGGCATTCAACTAGCAAGCGGGGAATTCCCCGCAACCCACTGATTTTTATATGAGTTTATTCGTGTTTACTTATATGACCAAGTAAAGCACTCAACTTCTGCGGCGCAATCAGGCAGGCAACCCGTACCGGATCAGGAGAAGCCATGGCTGGCAGTTCCGCCAACAAAGGCGCATCCAGAAATTGCGTGAGCGTGGCGAGATTCTCGTCATAGGCCGCCATTTGCGGAGCGATCTGATTCGCCACCCACCCTGCCAGCTTCAGGCCTCGTGCCGCGATGGCCTCGGCGGTCAGCAGGGCATGGCTGAGACAACCCAGCCGCATGCCCACCACCAGTATCAGGGGAAGACCGAGCCGGACGGCCAGATCGGCAGTATCCCGGTTCACGCCCAAGGGAACGCGGAAACCGCCGACCCCCTCCACCACCACGATATCCGCCATTTCAGCCAGGATGTCCAGTGCGGCGGCGATGCGAGGAATCTCGATGGCCACACCTTTGTGGTCGGCGGCCAGATGAGGGGCTATGGCCTCCCGAAACAAGTAGGGATTGACCAGTTCGCTTGGCGCTTGAACGCCTGAAGCGGCCATCAGCAGGGTCACATCCTCGTTGACCCAGACACCGTCAATCAATTCCGCCCCGGCCGCCACCGGTTTCATGCCGACGGCGCGAACGCCCAGGCCAGCCAAGGCACGCAGGAGGGCAGTGGAAAAGAGGGTCTTGCCGACGCCCGTATCGGTACCGGTGATGAAAAAACCACGGGGGGTGCCGGGGGAGGTCTGAAGCGGGCTCATGCCGGCCGCTTTCTGAATTCGATGACCTGGCGCCCACCCTCCAGCTTGTCCTTGCGGCCGGCCCAGGCATGACCGTAGATCACTTCGTAGGTGGCGGGCAGACGGCCGTCCTGACGGAAGCGCTCGTAGTTCTCTGCCAACCGTTTCCATTCAGACTTGCCCATGAGGCCGGTACGCCGGTCCTCCAGTACGGTGTGGGCGCCGATGGCCTTGAGCTCCTTCAACAGGCCAGGCAGTTGTTCGTAAGTCAAGGTGACGCGCTCCATTTCCATCACCGGGTTGGCGAAACCGGCATGAACCAGGGCGTCGCCCAGATCGTGCATATCGATGAAACGGTTCACATGTTGGTGACCGTCCAGGTCTGCCGTCGCGGCACGGAGTTCCATCAGGGTATCCGGCCCGAAGGTGGCGAATATGAACAAGCCTTCCGGTTTCAGGACGCGCCGGGCTTCCCGGAAGGCGGTGGCCGGCTCTCCCACCCATTGCAGGGCCAGACTGGACCAGACCATATCCAGACTGTTGCGCGCTAGAGGCAGGCGCTCGATGTCGGCGCAGAGAACATGAAACGTGTTGGAGCCGGGTTTCAACCTGGAGAGCAGTCCACGCCAGCCCGCCGGCCGGCCATGCTGCTCATTTGCCCGAAGCGTCATGGCGTGGGCCAGATCCAGGCCGAGCAGATCGGCACCGGGATAACGGGCCTTGAGCAGGGATGCGGCGAACCCGGTGCCGCAACCGGCATCCAGGATCAGGCCCGGCGTGATTTTCATGCCATCCAGATGATCATCCAGGCGACGGGCGATTTCCTGTTGCAGGAAGGCTGCATCATCGTAGCTGGCCGCCGCCGCTTCGAAGGAACGGCGGATCGCCCGCTTCAAGGCTTCATTCATCCAGGAAGCTCCCCGCTTGCTCCACGAACCATCGCGGATGGGACAGGAAAGGCGCATGGGCGGCCCGCTCGCGCAGGGCAAACCGGGCTCCGGGAATTCTGTCCGCCAGCCAGCGCCCGGCCGCAGCCGGGCACAACATGTCGTAGCCACCGTGGACCACCAGAGCCGGGCAACGGATATCCGAGGCAATAGCGCGCAGATCCACATCACGCAGCAAATCCAGGCCGACGGCGAGGGTGGCGGCATCCGGCTCGCCGCGCTGGAACACGGTTTCGCGCAGGCGGCCGATCACTTCCCGCGCCGCATCGCCACCCCGGGCCTGGAGGGACAGGAAACGCAGCAGGGTGGCGCGATAGTCCAGGCGCAGGGAATCCGCGAAACCGGCCAGCACCTCCGGCGCCAGGCCGTGGTCCCAGCCGGGCCGGTTGACGAAGGCCGGGCTGGCGCCCACCAGCACCAGCTTCGCCACCTTGTCGGGATGGCGGGCGGCCAGGGCCAGGGCGACCATGCCGCCCAGGGACCATCCGATCAGATGGACAGGGTCGGCAAGCGTCTCGGCGAGCGCATCCGCCAGGGTTTCCGCCGTGTAGGGCGTGACGGCGGGCACGGCGCCGAAACCGGGCAGGTCGGGCGCCGTTCCCGGCAGGGCTGCCAGGGTTTCCGACCAGATGCCGCCGTGCAGGCCCCAGCCGTGCAGATAAACCCGGCGAGGAGCGAGGAGTGAGGCGTGAGGAGTCATGAAGAAGCCAACTCCCTCAAGGCGGCCAGTAACGCATCGAGGTCGTCGATGGTGTGGGCGGCGGACAGGGAAATGCGCAGGCGGGCTTCGCCCCGGGGCACCGTGGGTGGGCGGATGGCGGGAATCAGAATGCCCCATTCACGCAAGCCTTCCGCCAGGCGCTGAGCCTCCATGTTGCCGCCCACCATCAGGGGTTGGATGGGCGTGTCGGAAGCCATCAGGGGCCAGGGCAAGCCCGCCACGCCGTTCTTCAGCCGGCCGATCAGTTCGCCCAGGCGATCCCGCCGCCAGCTTTCCCCGGCGATCAGTTTCAGGCTGGCGGAGATGGCCGCCGCCAGGAGGGGCGGCTGGGCCGTGGTGTAGATGTAGGTGCGGGCCCGGTTCACCAGCCATTCGACAAGGACTTCCGAACCCGCGATGAAGGCGCCGGCGACACCAGCGGCCTTGCCCAGGGTGGCGAGGTAGATCAGGGAGGGGTGAGGAGTGAGGAGTGAGGAGGAAAGCGCGCCCCCTCCCGCCTCCCCCAGGACCCCGAAACCATGGGCATCGTCGGCGTAGAGCCAGGCATCGTGCTTTTCCGCCAGGGCAAGCAGTTCGGGCAGGGGCGCCAGGTCGCCGTCCATGCTGAACACCGTATCCGTGGCGATGAGCTTGGTCTTGGCCGCGCTTTCGCCCAGCTTCTTGTCCAGCCAGTCCAGATCCAGATGGGGATAACGGGTGAGTTTGGCCCGGGACAGTACCGCCGCGTCCACCAGTGAGGCGTGGTTGAGCCGGTCCTCGAATACCTCCCCGTGCCGGTCCAGCAGGGCCGGGATCACCCCCAGGCTGGCCATATAGCCGGTGGAGAACAGCAGAGCGGACGGCAGGCCGACGAAGGCGGCGAGTTCCGCTTCGAGACCGTGATGCAACCGGTGGTGGCCAGTGAGCAGATGGGCCGCGCCGGCGCCCACGCCGAAACGGGCGGCGGCCAGCTGGGCGGCTGTGACGATCTCCGGATGATTGGCCAGGCCCAGGTAGTCGTTGCTGGAGAAGGACAGGTAGTCGCGCCCGTCCACCCGCACCCGTACGCCCTGGGGGCCGTCCAGCACCCGGCGCTTGCGGCGCAGGCCGAGGCCGTCGAGTTCGGCAAGGGCGGGCTGGAGTTGGTCGGGTTTCATGGGGTGGCTCCCCTCCCCCGCCGGGGGAGGGGCCGGGGGAGAGGGAACCCGCGTCGATCAAGCAACCCGCGCTCCCCTACCCCGGCCCTCCCCCGAAGGGAGAGGGAGAAAACCTAGTGGCCGGCGCAGCGCCGGCCCTGCACACCTTCGCCCTTCAAGCCCAGCTTGGCGAACAGGGCCTCGTCCGCCTCCACGTCCGGGTTGCCGGTGGTGAGCAGCTTGTCGCCGTAGAAGATGGAATTGGCGCCGGCCAGGAAACACAGGGCCTGCACCGCCTCGCCCAGTTCCCGCCGGCCGGCGGACAGGCGCACGTGGGAGGCGGGCAGGGTGATGCGGGCCACGGCGATGGTGCGCACGAATTCCAGGGGGTCCAGATCCTCCTCGGCCGCCATGGGCGTGCCCGGCACCTTCACCAGCATGTTGATGGGCACCGATTCCGGTTGGGGATTCAGGTTGGCCAGTTCCAGGACGAGGCCGGCGCGCACCCGGCGGGATTCGCCCAGGCCGACGATGCCGCCGCAGCAGACGTGGATGCCGGCGTCGCGCACTTGCGCCAGCGTATCCAGGCGGTCGGCGTGGGTGTGGGTGGTGATGACCTGGCCGTAGAACTCGCTGGCGGTGTCCAGGTTGTGGTTGTAGTAGTCCAGCCCGGCTTCCTTGAGCTGTTCCGCCTGACCGGGCTTCAGCATGCCCAGGGTGACGCAGGTTTCCAGCCCCAGGGCCTTCACTTCTTTGACCATGTCCACCACGGCGCCCAGGTCCTTGTCCTTGGGGCCGCGCCAGGCGGCGCCCATGCAGAAGCGGGTGGCACCGGCCTCCTTGGCGGCCTTGGCGGTGGCCACCACTTCCGCCACATCCAGCAGTTTTTCCCGCTCCAGGCCGGTGTCGTGGCGGGCGGACTGGGAACAGTAGCCGCAATCCTCGGAACAGCCGCCGGTCTTGATAGACAGCAGGGTGGAAAGCTGCACGGCATTGGCGTCGAAATGCTGGCGGTGCACGCTCTGGGCCTGGAACATCAGGTCGTTGAAGGGCAGCGCGAACAACGCTTCCACCTGGGCCAGACTCCAGGCAGCCACGGGTTGGGTCAGATCGTTCATCAGTGCGCTTCCCTCTCGATTTGGATGTCTCGCCAGTTTTCCCTGCCCGCCTTCCAGATATCGAACAGGGACCAGGGCACCAGGGTCAGGATGAACAGGCCCCAGACCCCGAGCCAGCCGGTGGGCAGGTGG
This sequence comes from uncultured Thiobacillus sp., assembly GCA_964513695.1. Lineage (GTDB taxonomy): Bacteria > Pseudomonadota > Gammaproteobacteria > Burkholderiales > Thiobacillaceae > PFJX01. The sequence goes on along the minus strand of CAZEOR010000091.1, from coordinate 2,062 downwards.
GCCAGGTCGTTGGAGAACACGGTGAGGGTGCCCACCACGGCGTAGTAACGGTAGCCGGCCCACTTGTTGTAGTGGCGCACGGTCAGGTCCGGGTGATGGGCGATGGCGGCATAGACGAAGATGGAGGCGGCCAGCCAGATCATGACCGGCGGCAGCGACATGGCCAGGGGCAGGAAGGCCATCTTCTTGTCCGCCATCATTAGGCCCAGGCTGAACAGTCCCGCCGCCAGCAGGGTGGAGGCGATGGCCAGCATGTTGAACAGGCGGGCGCTGCGCAAACAGGAGACGGCAGTGATCAGGTGTTTTTCGGTCATATGACTAGTTCCGCTGAAAAAGGGGCAGAATCAAATAAAAGTCTTGGATAAACAGTCGCCGGATGTTCCGGGAGGAAATCCCCCTTGTCAAACCAGTCCAACACAATACTGAACATCTGCCTAAATTTTGTGCGGAATCATTTACCGCAGTCCTGCCTGCTTTGTGGCGCGCGGGTGATCGGCCAACTGCTATGCCCCGGTTGCGCGGACGACCTCCCGCGACTCACTCATGAGCGCTGCCCCCAATGTTCGCTCCCCACCCACGGCAGTGCGATCTGCGGAAATTGCCTGAAGCATCCCCCGGCCTTTGAGCACACCATCGCGGTATATGCCTATGCTTTTCCCCTCGACGCCCTGGTGAAACATTGCAAATACGGCGGCGCCTTGGCTGTGACAGACTGGTTCGCCGATCGACTGGCTGATGAATTAGCTGGAAAAACCCTACCCGAACTCATTCTGCCCATGCCCCTGCACGAAGCCCGTCTGGCAGAGCGGGGGTTCAATCAGGCGGTGGAAATCGCCCGCCGGCTGGCGCCCCGTCTAGGCATCCCCTGGTCGGCAATCGGGTGTCGCCGCGTCCGCGACACCCCGCCTCAGGCTGGTCTGGACCTGAAAGCCCGGCGCCGCAACCTGCGCGGCGCCTTCCAGTGCGACTTGGACCTGACTGGTAAACACGTGGCCCTGCTGGACGACGTCATGACCAGCGGAGCCAGCCTGGACGAGCTGGCAAAGGTCATCCGCAAAGCCGGTGCGACCAGCGTCTCCGCCTGGGTGGTGGCGAGGACGCTTTGATCCGGAAACGGCGGTTGACCGTCACATGACCGTTTTCCAGGTTTAGGACGTTCAGCCCCTCTCGCCCAGGCGCCGAATCGCGGCGGCGTTACTCCAGGAGAAACACTTGTCCGCGGCCTCCTGCCAAGGCAGCCAGATAAAAGCCAGGTGCTCTCGTGGCGAGAGGGTGACCGGCGACAGTGCGGGCACGGACAGGCCGAACACATGCTCGGTGTTGTGGGTGACGCCGGGCGCGTAGCGGTGGCGCCAACGATCGAAAATCTCGAATTCATTCGTGAGCCGCCAATCGGACAGATCGAATCTCCTGGCATCCAGGCCCGTCTCCTCCGCCACCTCCCGAACGGCTGTCTGAACCAGCGTCTCCCCCACATCCTGGCTGCCGGTCACCGACTGCCACAGCCCCGGCGCATCGGCCCGCTCCATCAGCAACACCTGCAGGTCAGGCGTGTGGATGACCACGAGAACGGAGATTGGGATTTTGTACATGGCAGGCAGGGCAGATTCGGGTCCGAACACACGGGCATAACCGTAAGATAACTTACAACAGCCAGTTCCCTGCTCCGGATGCCATTCTCGGCATCCGGACCCGCTGCGCTATTCGTTGGTCACCATCGCCCAGCCGGTACTCCAGTCGTCGGTAGTGGCGCTCAAACTCAAGGCAGCCCCGTTCTGACGTACGCAGGGGCCGACCACCCAACTCCCCGCGCCCGGTTTGAAACTGTTCGCGAGGCTGACCAGTTGGTGAATGTTGGCGGTCGTCGGCACAACCTTGTAGCCAACCCCAGGGCTGGTCAACGTTGTACCAGAACTCGGTCGGTAGCAGATATCCACACGCAATGTCGTGGTCGCGGAGGGACTGAACGTTAGCGAGCCCGCCGTGGTGACGCGCGGTGAGGAGGCGGAGGTGGTCACAGTCACGGTGGGCCCCACGAAGGCATATGCGCTGTTGCTCACCG